>NZ_JAWDID010000043.1:0-45232 GCF_032464875.1 Allobosea rubneri | reverse complement strand
CGAAATCCCCATAGCGCACGGCCCTGGGCCGCGGCTTCCTCCCCTGGAGGCTTTCGAACACCGGCCCTCAGCCCGGTCCGAACCCATGCGCATGGGCCGGCATCCGAAACCCTTCACAAAAGCGGACATTTAATGCCTTCCAGAAAGCGGACCCTGACGGCCGGGACACTGTGGCGGCTCAGAACCCTGAGCGATCTCTTTTCAAATTGGATTCTTAATGGGCAGTTACTGCTGGTCGCAGTGCTGGTTCCCCCGGCGAAACCTCATGTTTCGGATCCGCAGTCGGTTTGATCCGGAACCAGGCCACATACAGCGCAGGAAGAAACAGCAGGATCAGCACGGTGCCGACGGCCGTGCCGCCGATCAGGGTATATGCCATCGATCCCCAGAACACCGAATGGGTGAGGGGAATAAAGGCCAGGACCGCGGCAAGCGCGGTCAGGATGACCGGCCTCGTGCGCTGTACCGTGGCCTCGATCACGGCGGTATAATCGTCGAGGCCGGCCGCACGGTTCTCCTGGATCTGATCGGTCAGGATCAGCGTGTTGCGCATGAGGATGCCGGCCAGGCCGATAAGGCCGAGGATGGCGTTGAATCCGAACGGTTGATTGAAGAGCAGCAAGGTTGGCACGACGCCGATCACGCCGAGCGGCGCCGTCAGCAGAACCATCGCCATCATCGAGAACGATCGCACTTGAAGCATGATCACGATCAGTGTGGCGGCGATCATCACCGGGAAGACCTTGCCCAGGGCGATATTGGCCTTGGTCGCCTCCTCGATCGATCCCCCCATCTCGATGCGATAGCCCGCCGGCAGCGACGCGATCAGCGGCTGGAGAGCCGTCATGATCTGCTTGGAAACCTCCGGGGGCTGGGTGGCCTCGTTGATGTCGGCACGGATCGTGATGACGGGCGTCCGGTCCCGGCGTTTCAGGATGGGCTCTTCGAGCCGGATTTCCGAATTGCCGATCTGGTCGAGCGGGATCTGCCGGCCATCGCGGCTCATCAGCGAGAAGTCCGCAAGCCGTGCCGGGTCCAGCCGTTCGGTACCGGCGCTACGCGCCACCACCGGCACATTCCGGATATCCTCGCGGACCTGGGTTACGGGGACGCCGGTCAGCAGGAACTGAAGCTGCTGGCCTACCGCGGCCGGCGACAGCCCGATGAGGTTCAGACGGTCCTGATCCGGCACGAAGCGCAGCACGGGTGTACGGTTGCCCCAGTCCCGGTTGGCTTGCCGGACGTCGGCGACGCCCCGCATGATCTCCAGAGCCTTTCCTGAGATGGCGTACGACTCCGCCGGATCGGGCCCCATGACCCGGAATTCGACCGGGAACGGCGTATAGGGTCCGAAGACCAGCTGGGTCACGCGAACGAACGCTTCGGGCGCCAGGCCTTCTGCAATGGCGTCCCGCAGCCGATGCTTCAGAACTTCGCGCTTCTCGGCGTTGGGCGTCAGCACGACGATCTTGGCGAAGGCGGGATCCGGCAGTTCCGGCGCCATCGCGAAGAAGAAGCGCGGTGCACCCTGGCCGACATAGCTCGTGACGATGGTCGCCTCGGGCTGGCTACCGAGCCAGCTTTCAAGCTTTTGCACCGCGGTCGTGGTCGTCTCGATGCTGGTGCCTTCCGGCAGACGCACCTCCACCAGCACTTCGGGGCGGTCCGATGTCGGGAAGAACTGCTGTTTGACGCCGGCCATCCCGATGCCCGAAAGCACAAACGCGACGACGACGATGGCGCAGGTCATGAACTTGTAGCGCACGGCGGTGGTGATGAGCCGTCTCAGACGCCGATAATTGGACGTATCGTAGATCGCGTGCGTGCCGCCCGGGATTGGTTTGATGTCGGGCAGCATTTTGACGCCGAGATAGGGCGTGAACACCACCGCCACGATCCAGGAGACGATCAGGGCAAAGCCCACGACCCAGAAGATGTTGCCGGCATATTCGCCGGCGGTCGAGCGGGCGAATCCGACCGGCAGGAACCCGGCGATCGTCACCAGCGTGCCCGACAGCATCGGGGCCGCGGTATGGCTCCAGGCATAGGCAGCCGCCTTGATGCGGTCCATGCCCTCTTCCATTTTCACCACCATCACCTCGATGGCGATGATGGCGTCGTCGACCAGCAGGCCCAGCGCCAGGATCAGCGCGCCGAGCGTGATGCGGTCGAAGAAGCGGCCGGTTTCCAGCATGATCAGGAAGACGACGGCCAGGGTCAGCGGCACCGCAAGCGCGACGACGATGCCGACGCGCCAGCCCAGGGCGACCAGGCTCACGAACAGCACGACACCAAGCGCCATGGCGAACTTGAGCATGAATTCGCTTACCGCGGCTTCGATGTTGACGGCCTGATCACTGACCTTGTCGAGCGTCATGCCCAGCGGGAGTGTCCCTGCCATCTCCGTTGTCTTCTTTTCAAGCGCTTTGCCCAGCGCGAGGCCGTCCCAACCGGCCTGCATGACCGCCGCGACCAGGATCGTGGGCTCACCCTGCCGCCGGATCAGATAGGTCGGGGGATCCTGATAGCCGCGTCGGATTTCGGCGATATCGGAGAGCTTGAGGGTTCTGCCGGCGGCGGCGATCGGCGTGTCCGCGATCGTTTTCAGGCCTGCGTAGGCGCCATCGACCCGAATGAACATCTGCGGCCCGTTCGTGTCGATCGAACCTGCGGGCGTCACGGTGTTCTGCCGCTGCAGCGCCGTGATGATGTCCTGTGCCGACACGCCGAGCGTGGCGAGCTTTGCAAACGAAAACTCGACAAAGATCTGCTCTGGGCGTTCGCCGAGGATGTTGATCTTTTTGACCCCGGGGACGTGCAGGAGGTCCTGTCGGATCACTTCCGCCTGTCTTGCGAGTTCGCGCATCGGCATGCCCTTGGCTTTCAGGGCATACAGGGCAAAGCTCACATCCGAATATTCGTCATTGACGAAGGGGCCTAGAACGCCCGGCGGCAGGTTGCGGGCCTCATCTCCGAGCTTTTTGCGTGCCTGGTAGAACTCTTCCTCAACGGCCCCAGGCGGCGTGCTGTCCTTCAGCGTGACCGTCAGATAGGCGTAGCCTGGCCGGGTGGTTGTCTCGACGCGGTCGTACCAGGTCAGTTCCTGAATGCGTTTTTCCAGCGGTTCCGCGACCAAATCCTGCATTTCGCGCGCGGTCGCACCCGGCCACACGGTCGTGACGGTCAGCGTCTTGATGGTGAAGCTCGGGTCTTCCGCCCGGCCGAGCATGAAGAAGGCATAAATGCCGGCGGCGACCAGTAGGATGATCGAGAAAAGGGTAACCGCCCGTTCGCGAACGGCTATTGCCGAAAGGTTGAGGCTCATTTGCGGGCCTTGATCTGCGACGCTGTCCGGACGCGTGCGCCGTCCTGCAGCAGGTGAGCCCCCAGCGAAACAACCGGCTCGCCAGCGCCCAATCCTGAGATCACGGCTGTTTCGCTTGTGACCCGCATCAGCGTGACCGGTTGGAACTTCACGGTCGAGGTGGCGGCATCCAGCAACCAGACACCGGTCTTCTGCCCATCGTCCAGCACGGCACCGAGCGGCACTTCCATCTCGGGCTGGCTCGCTTGATTTACCAGCCTGATGGTCACGGTTGCGCCGAGCGGAGCTGTCGCGGCCTCTCCATCGAGCACATACCGCGCTTCATAGGTTCGGGTTTGTGGATCTGCCGAATCCGACAACTGCCGGAGGGTGGCGTCATAGCGTGCCTCCGCGCCGTAGAGGCTGGCCATCGCCGCCGAGCCAATCGCCGGCCGGATCGTCTCGGGGAGCGCGACGACCGCTTCGCGCGGGCCGGCCTGAGCCAGCCGAACGACGGTTTGTCCGGCGGTCACGACCTGGCCCGGCTCTCCGAGCGTTTCAACGACCGTTCCATCGGCGTCTGCGACCAAGACCGAGTAGCCCGAGCTGTTTTCGGCGACCTTCTCGTCGGCTTCGGCGGCGGCAAGCTGCGCCGCGGCGGTATCGAGGGCCGCTTTGGCTTGTTCATAGCGTTGAGGGCTCGCTGCGAACCCGTCCTTGACCAGAACGGCATAGCGCTTCTCGTCGGCCCGCGCCTGAACCAGGACAGCGCGAGCCGCTACGGTCGCATTGCGTTTGGCTGTGAGTGCGAGCCGCAGGTCGGTTTCATCGATCCGCATCAGCTTCTGACCGGCTGCTACGGAATGGCCCACATTCACGAACCGTTCGACGATCTTCCCGGGAACGCGGAAGCCCAGATTGCTCTGGACGCGGGCAGCGATCACACCCGTAAAGCGGCGTTCGGCATCGACGACAGGCGTCGGGTTCACCAGCCTGACGATCGGAGCATTCTGCCGGGGGTCGCCGACCGCTGACGCGCTCTGCGAACGCGCCGACAGGGTCACGAATGCCGCCCCGGCCGCCGCCGCCAGCACGGCGCCACTCACGACGATCATCGACTTCTTTTTCTTGCTCATCGATCTGAACCAATTAGATTGCATTCGACATCTATAAGCTGTATGGATTACGAACGCAATCTAATTTTGGAGGTCCCCATGCGTGTCACGCGGCAGCAGGCCGAGGAAAATCGGCAAACGGTCATCGACGTGGCCAGCCGCCTGTTCCGGGAGCACGGGTTCGACGGCATCGGGTTGAAGGACCTGATGGCCGGCGCAGGACTGACGCAGGGCGCCTTCTATAAGCAGTTCGAATCCAAGGACGATTTGGCGGCGCAGGCGTCCAGGCGCGCGCTTGAGAGCGCTTCGGGCCGGTGGTCGGCTGCTGCCCGGTCCAACCCTGACGCCCCGTTGGCGGCTGTGGTCGATTTCTATCTCAGCATGGGTCATTGCGCCGAGAAGACGGATGGTTGTCCGGTCGTCGCGTTGGGATCCGATGCGGCCCGGCAGGGTCCGGCCGTGAAGGCGGCGTTTGAGAACGGGATCGAAGAATATCTGCAGATGCTGGGTCCCTGGATCGGGACGGCCGACGGTGATGCGCCAGACAACAAAGCCATGGCCATTCTCTCGACGATGGTGGGAGCGGTGCTCCTGTCCCGCGCCGTCAATGATGAGCGGATGTCGGAGCGGTTCCTGGTAGCGGCCGCCGAAAGCGTGCTGGCGCAGTCGCCTGTGGGCGGTGCACCTCCGAGCCGGCGCCAATGACGATGTCGTCCGCCAAGGATCGCAGCACAAGTGCCCCGGATACCGGGCCCGTGCTGGATATCACAACCACCACGGGGCAGCTGCTAAACGGCGGGATCCTCTTCCTGCTTGCCGGACTGGCAGCGCTTGGTGCGCTCGCCACCAACATCATCCTGCCCGCTTTTCCGCAGATTGGCTCTGAGCTGGCGATTTCCTCGCCAGAACTCGGCCTCCTGCTCAGCAGCTTCTTCATCGCCTTCGCGATCGGGCAGTTGTTCGTGGGGCCGCTCGCGGACCGGTTTGGCCGCAAGCCCCTGGTGCTTGGCGGTCTGATCGTCTTCGCTGCGGGTAGTACCATCAGCGCCCTCGCAGGCGATCTGTCCATGCTGTTGCTGGGCCGGATCGTTCAGGCGCTCGGAGCCTGCGCGGCATCGGTCCTTGCGCGTGCCATAGCCCGTGACCTCTTCGATGGCGAAGCCTTGGGACGGGCTTTGGCACTGACCATGATCGCGGGAGCGGTGGCGCCGGGGTTCTCGCCGCTGCTCGGAGGCGTTCTATCCGGCGCCTTCGGCTGGCGGGTGTTGTTTGTCGTGGTTGCCGTCTTCGGTCTCGCGCTCGCCTGGCATTATGTCGTCAGCGTGGGCGAGACCCACGCTGGCGAGCGTCGGACGCCGCTGGCGTTTTCGTCGGTGGCATCGACTTACCGGGACCTCGCGGCCGATCAGCGGTTCCTGCTGCCCGCCCTGGCGGTGAGCTTCGTCATCGGCGGGTTGTACAGCTTCTTCGCGGCTGCGCCGGGCGTGCTGATGAGCACGCTGGGTCTGAGCGCCATCCAGCTCGGCCTGTCTTTCGCGGCGACGGTTTTAGTTGTGTTTGCCGCCGGCTTCCTGGCGCCGCGCCTGGCACGCCGTCACGGCGACCGCCGGGTCGGCCTGCTGGGCCTGGCCATCGCACTGGCTGGCGGGTTCGCCATGTTCGGGTTCGCCGCATGGCCGAGCTTCGCGACCTTCACGTTGGCCATTGTCCTCTATCTGTTCGGCATGGGGCTGATCAATCCGCTCGGCACGGCAATCGCGCTCCATCCCTTCGGTCGGCAGGCCGGCTCAGCGTCCTCGCTGCTCGGATTCCTGCAGATGAGCTGCGCCGCGATCGGCGCGTTCGTCGCCAGCTCGCTGGCGTTCTCACCGCCCGCATCGCTTGCCGTCGTCCTGACCATGGCGGCGCTTCTCGCGATCGCGGCCTTTTTCCCCGTTTTCCTGCGTCGGAGCCGGACGGTGCCCAGCGGGCTAGCCGGCGAGCCGGAACCTATTGGAGACTGAGATGCGACGGATTGTTGTCACAGGGCTGGGTGCGGTGACCCCACTGGCCGCCGGTGTCACGCCGAGCTGGGAGCGCCTGCTGGAGGGTCGGTCGGGCATCCGCAGGCTTTCCGACGAGATGGTAGGCGATCTCTCGGCCAAGGTTGGAGGCGTCGTGCCTTCCAGGCAGGAGGATCCCGAGGCGGGCTTCGATCCCGACGCCGTGCTGCCGCCGAAAGACCAGCGGAAGATCGACCGGTTCATCCTCTTTGCGATTGCCGCGGCAGACGAGGCGCTTGCGCAGGCCAACTGGAAGCCCGACGCCGAACCCGGGCGCTTGCGTACCGCCACGCTCATCGCGTCGGGCATCGGCGGGTTCCCGGCGATCACTGAAGCGGTGCGGACCGTCGATACGCGCGGCGTGCGCCGGATGTCGCCGTTCACGATCCCATCCTTCCTGGTGAACCTCGCGGCGGGGCACATCTCCATCCGCCACGAATTCAAGGGTCCTCTCGGTGCGCCCGTAACGGCTTGCGCGGCCGGGATCCAGGCGATCGGGGATGCGGCTCGTCTGATCCGCGCAGGAGAAGCCGACGTCGCCGTGTGCGGCGGCACGGAAGCCTGCATGAACATTGTCAGCCTCGGCGGCTTTGCCGCTGCACGCTCTTTGTCGACCGGCTTCAGCGACAGGCCTGCCGAGGCCTCGCGCCCGTTCGACACAGCCCGCGACGGCTTCGTCATGGGCGAGGGAGCCGGCATGCTGGTGATCGAGGAACTGGAACATGCTCTCGTGCGCGGCGCCACGCCGCTCGCTGAGCTCGTGGGCTACGGTACGACCTCTGACGCGCACCACATCACATCCGGTCCCGAGGACGGCAATGGGGCCCGCCGGGCCATGGAGATCGCGATCGCCCAGGCGGGGATTGCTCCGCGCGAGATCGGCCATCTCAACGCCCATGCCACCTCGACCCCCATCGGCGATCTCGGAGAGCTTGCCGCCATCAGGACGCTGTTCGGCTCGAATGGCGGGATCGCCGTCAGCGCGACGAAGTCGGCCACTGGCCACCTGCTCGGTGCCGCCGGCGGCCTCGGTGCCATCTTCGCCATATTGGCTCTGAACCATCAGAAGGCGCCGCCGACCCTCAATCTGGACACGCCCGATCCGGCCGGCGACGGGATCGATTTCGTCAGACACACGGCCCGGACGGTGGCGATGGACTACGCGATTGCCAACGGCTTCGGCTTCGGCGGCGTCAATGCCAGCGTGCTGTTCCGGCGCTGGGCGGGTCAGCCGGCCGAGCGCGTCGAATGACGCGTGCCAATCAACCAACTAGAAAGAGACAGTTCTCATGACGAACCACAATTTACCCGTGGCGCTCGTAACCGGTGCCTCCTCCGGCATCGGCCGCGTAACAGCCAAAGCGTTGCAGGGAGCAGGGTATCGCGTATTCGGGACGAGCCGCCGGGCGGCCTCGGAAGGTGTCGAGGGTGTTACCATGCTCGCCTGCGACGTAACCGACGATGAGTCGGTGGCAAAGCTGATCAACGAGGTGCTTCGTCAGGCCCGGCGGATCGACCTGCTGGTCAACAATGCCGGCACCGGGTTGCTCGGAGGTGCCGAGGAGTCATCGATCGAGCAGGCAAAAGCGCTATTCGACGTGAACGTCTTCGGCGTACTGCGCGTGACTAACGCAGTGCTACCGGTGATGCGCATTCAAAAGCAGGGGCGGATCATCAATCTCAGCTCGGTGCTGGGGCTGATCCCTGCGCCTTACTCCGCGCTCTATGCTGCCACCAAGCACGCCATAGAGGGCTATTCGGAATCGCTCGACCACGAGCTGCGCACCCTTGGCATCCGTGTCGTGCTCGTTGAGCCGGCCTACACCCGCACGTCATTCGAAGAGAACCAGGTCAGGGCGGACAGTCCGCTGGACATCTACGCCGCCGCGCGCGACGGCATGGCTACGATCATGCGGACGGCGATCGAAGCAGGGGATGTGCCAGAGGTGGTTGCTCGGACCATCCTCGAGGCCGCCACGGCCTCTGCACCAAAGCGACGTTACGCAGCGGGGAAGATGGCGCGGAAGGTGAGCTTGCTGCGCCGGTTCGTGCCCGCCTCCGCGTTCGACGCCAGCCTGCGAAAGCAGAACGGGTTGCCGGTCTGATGTGGACTCGACAATGCCCAATTCCAGCTCTCAGCCAATTTAGAACACGCCGAGGACTTACATGGCGCAAGGATTGTTAAAGCGCTTCGCCGCGAAAATCAGGTCGATGTTCACGAGCGCCGCCCGCAATCTCGTGTTTCTTGAGGGCGACACCGGGGACATCATCGAAGCCCGACTGCAGGAGGTCGAGCGCGAGATCGTCGCGCTCAATGGGCAAACCAACACGCAACCAATGGAGAATCCGGGCTGTGAGACCGGTCGAATACATCTGTCAGCGGGTGGCAGCGGCGCCTAAAAGCAGTGAGTTCAGCAACGGGCCGAACTTGGCCATCCCTCGTCCAGGCAAAATGCGCCATCTGCGGACATTGGGCCACTGCCCAGAAGCGGACTCTTCGGGAGTGTGCTCTCGCAGCTCTCCTGGCTTAGTGAAGGCATCACCGCTGTTTCGATCACGCTAGCGCGCTTCTGCTGGAGCTTTCACCCAGAGGCAACCCAGTGAACCAATTGCACGACGTCTCTATTCTCAAAAGCGCTCCGGAATCGCCGCGAAAGAGACCGATGTGATCTCCAGTTATTCACTGGTCGCCGAACTTCTTGGAATTTCCGCAGTTTCGAATGACGTGTTCCATAGCGGTTTCAAGGGCTGAGAGCGCGATGCCGATCGCTCGCTCGTTTCTCGGCTGTCCAGCGGCATCATCCTTCGGGATTAGTGCGAATACCTCCCGTATCGACAGTCCGGATTTCGCCGCGCGCTGGCCCAGCCATTGTTCTGTGATGGCGAGCTGAATCTGCTCGGCGAGCAGCTCAGCGGCCTTGACCTTCTCCCGCAGCAGATGCCGCTCTTCGGGAAAGCCGTCCCGCGGTGGCTTGAGGACCCGGCGGATCTCGCGCAGCGGCAGGACCGTGGCCCCCCGCCATTCCGCGGTCTGCCGGTGGAGATCCGCGACATCCTCCGACGACAGCGGCTGTAGCAGGACGCGCTCGGCATAGATCGCGGCCAGCAGCTCGATCACATCGACGTCGGCTTGGTCCTGCAAGGTCAGGCAGGCTTCGGCGACCCCCGGCAGCGCGTAGAATTCCAGCGCGAAGCGCCAGAGCTGGCCGTCGAGGTCGAGCTTGCTCATGTCAGCCTCCATGCCGCGCAGCATTTGGCAGCGAGGCCCTTGCCAGTTCGCCAACGGTGACCGGCTTGATCGGGTCGCGGACGCGATAATAGCCTGTCTCGGCCTCGCTCCGGTCCGTCTCCCGCGCGATCAGCCCGGTCACGCTCGGCCCGCAGAGCCGTCCCTGGCACGGGCCCATGCCGACACGCAGGAAGGCTTTCGCCTGGCTGGGGCCGAGAACCCCGCGCTCCACCGCCTGCCGCAGCGAGCCGGCGCAAACCGCTTCGCACCGGCAGATCGTGACCGGGTCCGGCGGTGCGACGAGGTCCGGGCTCGGCCGGTACAGGCGGTCGAGGAACGGCCGGGCCGTAAGATGGGCGTCGTGCGCTCTTCGGACGCTGTGCAGGCGGGCGTCGCGTTCGGCTGGGGTGATCCGGCGGAGTTCCGACAGGATGGCGAGGGCGGCGGCATCACCTTCATGGCGACTGGCCTCTGCCCCGACGATGCCGCCGGCATCGCCTGCGATGAAGATGCCGGGCAGCGTGCTGGCGCCCCATGCATCGCGGCGCGGCTGGAAGCAGGACTGGGCGTCGTTCCAATCGAAGCTGCAGCCGAGCGAGCGCGGAAGCTGCTGCTGCGGGATCACGCCCTCATGCAAGCCGATCAGATCGCAAGCGAGCCGGTGCGGCGTTCTCCCGATGCGGAAGCGGATAGCGGTGGCGCGCTCCTCGCCCTCGATCGCGATCTCGCTGACACCACGGAAGAGCTGTGTCCGCCCGATCGTCAGTGCCGCAAGCAGGCCGGCGCCTTTGGCGAGATAACGCCAACCCTGGCCAGTGAAAGCGCGCGGCAGATGCGGCAGTGCGGCGGGAATGTTCCGGGATTGAGCGGTATCGAGCACGGTCAGGTGCTCGACGCCAGCATCGTGGCATTGCCGCGCGAAGAGGTAGAAGAGCGGGCCGGTGCCAGCGAGGACGAGCTTCCCGTTCGGCACGAGACCGCCGGTCTTCAGCAGGATCTGCAGGGCGCCGACCGTCATCACGCCGGGCAAGGTCCAGCCCGCCAGCGGGACGGGACGCTCCATCGCGCCAGTCGCGATCACCAGCGCCTTCGTTCGGTCGAGCGCGACCGTATCGTTCGTGCGCGACCAGACCGCGGCGCCCGGCTCGACTCGCCAGACCGTGCTGGAGAAGCGTAACTGGGCGCCGGAGGCGCGCAGGCGTTGAGCGAGCGCCGCGCCGCGCAAATAATCGGCTCCGAGGATCGCGGAGAGCCGGGCGTTGCTCCGGTTACGCTCAATGGCACGGTAGATTTGGCCGCCGGGCTCGGCCTGCTCGTCGAGCAGCAGGGTGCGCGCGCCGCCTTCGGCTAGGGTCGCGGCTGCCGCCATGCCGGCAGGGCCCGCCCCGATCACGACGGCATCCCAGTCCGGCGTCATCGCAACTGCCTCGCGCCGATCTGGCGGCGCACCACCATGCCGTCCTCAGCCGGCGTCAGGCAGGCCTGCTGGTTCTGGCGGCCGTCGATCTCGACGAGGCATTCAAAGCAGACGCCCATCATGCAATAGGGCGCGCGCGGCGAGTCATCGACCGGGCTCTGGCGCAGCGCGCCGATGCCGGCGGCGAGCAGCGCCGCGGCGAGGCTGTCGCCCGGATGAAAGGTGATCTGCCGCCCCTCGAAGCTCAGCTTGGGACTGTGCTCGGGTGTACCCGACTCAAGTCGCCTGAACATCGAACCGTCCGCTTCCGAAACTGGCGACCGCCGCGGGGAGGGCGCCAGCCGCGATGGCCGGGCCGATGTCGAAGGCATGCACGCTGGCAAGCGTCACGCCGCTATGGCAGGTCGCGGCGAAGGCGCCGGGATAGCGGCTGGATTCCTCATAGATCGGCAGGCCGTCCGGCGTCATGACCCGCAGCGAGCCCCAGATGCGGACCACCCCGGCCGCCTGCAGGCCGGGCAGGACGCGCAGCGCCGTGGCGCATAGATCGGCGGCGGTCGCAACTTGCGTACCCTCGTCGAAGCCGGCCTCCTCATGGCTGCTGCCAAACAGGAAGGAGCCCTCGGCGGTCTGGCGTAGGCAGTTGGCGGCGTAAGGAAAGCAGGGGCGCACGCGCTCCGTCACGACGATCTGGCCGCGCTCGGGCTCGACCGGCATCGACAGACCGAGCTGCGGGGCGAGCCGGGCGGAGCCGAGCCCGGCGGCGAGGACGATGCGACGGCCATGGACCGACCCGGTTGGGGTCGCGACGGCAAAGCCGCCGACCTCGGGCCGGATCTCGTTGACGGCGATGCCCGGTCGGTAGCTGCCGCCGCCATCCTGCAGGGCCTGCTGCAAGGCGCGTAGCAGATAGAGCGGGCTGACATGGGAATCCTCCGGCGAGAAGGAGGCGCCCACGACCTCGGGACCGATCTCCGGCACGAGGTCGCGCAGCGCCGTGCGGTCAAGGAACTGCATGGTGATCTCGCCGCCATCGGCCTGGCTGCGGGCGAGGACGTCGCGGCGCTTGTCGAGCTCGGCTTCCGAAAAGCAGAAATGCAGGCCGCCGGTCTGGCGCCAGCCGGTATCGAGGCCGGTGGCGGCATGGAGTTCCTCGGCGAGGTCTTTCCACAGGCGGCCGGCCCGCAACGACCAGTGCATATAGGCCGGCTTGCCGACGCCTTTGCCCTGCAGCCAGATCAGGCCGAAATTGCCGCGCGAGGCCCGGTACGCGACGTCGCCCTCGTCGAGCAGCGCGACGCTCGCACCTGTCCGGCTCGCGCCCCAGGCGATCGCGGCGCCGATCAGCCCGCCGCCGACCACGACGAGGTCGTAACCGCTGCCGGTCATCTGTGGAGTCTCGGGCCGTCGCCGTAAGCCCGCGGCCGGATCGCTGAATGGAGCCAGTCTACCAAAGTGACGATATCGAAGACCGGCAGACTGAATGCGCGCTGGATCGCCGCCGAATGCGGCGGCAGGTTGGCGCATTCGCTGACGATGGCGCCGATCGCGGGAGTCGCCGCGAGCATGCGTTGGACGACCGCAAGCACCTCGTGCTCCTGGGCGGCATGATCGGCGAGCGGCCGGTTGTCGCGCATATGCGAGCGGATGACGCCGTCCTCCGGCAATTCGCCGAGCGGCAGGCCGGTGGGGGCGCCGACATTGCGGAAATGCCGGTCCTGCAGCGCCTTGCGGTCCGAGACGATCACCCCGACGGTCCGGTCCTCGGGCAGCAGGCTGAGCGCGAGGGGAATCTGCATCAGGCTGGAGGTCGCGATCGGAACCGGGGAATAGCGGCGCAGCTCCGGGTGGACCGCCGCGAGGAAGCCGCAACTCGTGGTGATGCCGGCGGCGCCGATCCCGACGAGATCGTCGATCGCCTCGCGGAACGGCCCGAGCGCCTGCTCTGGATCGCCCTCGATCACGTCCTTCGGCCTGACGCCGCGCACGACGCGGAACTGCACCGGGAAATCCCAGGTCTCGGCGTTGGCGACGTCGCCGGGCAAACGGTCGAAGCCGGTGTCGAGCACGATGACGCCGATCATCGCGCCGTGCACCGGGCGGCGTCTGGGTTGGCTATGCGGTGACGGCATCATGATCAGGCTCGTGCGATCAGCGAGGTTCGGGAGCCGCCTTGCGGGCCGCCGGCATGCCGGCCCAGCGCCGGACCGCGCCGCAATCGACCCCGAACAGGTCGAGCGCGCGGCCGACGCTGTGGTCGACCATGTCGGCGATCGTCTCCGGCAAAGCGTAGAAGGCCGGCACGGGCGGCATGATGATCGCGCCCATCTCGGCGAGGCTGGTCATCGTCCGCAGATGGCCGAGATGCAGCGGCGTCTCCCGCACCATCAACACCAGCTTGCGGCGCTCCTTGAGCACGACGTCGGCCGCCCGGCTGATCAGGGTCGAGGTCACGCCGGTCGCGATTTCCGACATGGTGCGCACCGAGCAGGGGGCGATCAGCATGCCGAGCGTGCGGAACGAGCCGCTGGAGATCGTCGCGCCGATATCCTGGATGTTGTGCACGACGCTCGCCTTCTCGGCGAGCGCCGCAGGGCTCATGCCGAGCTCCTGCGACAGAGTCAGATGCGCCGAGCGGGTGACGACGAGATGCGTCTCGACGCCGACCTCCGCCAGCAATTCGAGCGCCCGCACGCCGTAGACGGCGCCGGAGGCGCCGCTGATGCCGATGATGATGCGTGCAGGCGTGTCGTGATCGGTCATGGGAACCTGCCGTCAGGCGTTGTCGAACCAGTCGGAGAGGTTGATCTGGTCGGCGAGGCGGATCTTCTTGCGCTCGAATTCCGGCTTGCGGTGGAACGGCTTCGTCGCGTCGATCAGGAGGCGGCCCCAATGGTCCTTCTGTTCGTCGCGATAGAAGGACGGCGTCTCCGGGATGATCAGCATGTCCTTGTCGGGCCGGCAGCGCGTCAGCGTCGCCCACATCACGTCGTCCATGTCGTAGATGTTCACGTCGGGATCGACGACGGTGATGATCTTGGCCCAGATCGGTTCGGCACCGATCGTCGCCAGCATGACCTGGCGGGCATGGCCTTCGAACTGCGTATCCATCTTGACGATGGCATGGTTGACGAAGGGTTGGCAGGTGACGTCGAGGATGCCCGGCAGCGCGGCGCTGAGGCGCTGGTAGATATTGGCCGAGACCGAGAGCTCCAGCGTCAGCACCTCTTCAGCCGAGCCGCACAGGATCGAGTGGAAGACGGCGTCCTTGCGGACGGTGACGCCGAGCACCTCGAACACCGCGTTCGGACCTTCGGGGACATAGTAGCCCATGAACTCGCCGAACGGCCCCTCGGGCCGGCGCTCGTTCGGCAGGAAGCGGCCCTCGATGACGATCTCGGTGTCGGCGGGCACTTCGAGGTCGATGTGCTTGCATTTGCGCATCGCGATCGGGCTGCCCTTGAGGCGCGCCGCGACCTCCAGCTCGTCGACATCGTAGGGCAAGGGGGCGGCGGCGGTCAGGAACGACGTCGAGGGCGCGCCGATCAACATAGCCGCCTCGAGCGGCTTGCCCATCTTCTCGGCCTTCTCGTGATAGATCGTTAGGTGGTGGCGCGGCGCCAGCCGGCAGCGCAGCTCCTGGTCGCTGACGAACATTGAGCGGTGATAGGACAGGTTGCCGACGCCGGTCTCGGGATCCTTGGCGATGAACATCGCCGAGGTGAAATAGGGCGCGGCGTCGCGGTCGGAATAGGTGATCAGCGGTAGCTCGGAGAGCTTGCACTCGATCAACTCCTCGTCCGCGGACTGCACGAAGGCAGGGCCACCAACGCTGCCGCCGAGATTGGCGAGATTGCTCCATTGCCGGCAGAAATCGGCGGCGTCGATGCCGATGATCTCGGCCAGCCGCTCGCGCGAGCCGTAGACATTGGTGACGACCGGGAAGCGGGTGCCCTTGACCTTGTTGAATAGGATTGGCTTGCCCCAGCGCTTCTGCGCGGCATGGGTCACGGCGGCTAGCTCGTGGAAGGGATCGACCTCCTTGTCGACGACCAGCAAATCGCCTCTCTCCTTCAGGCGAGCGATGTAGTTTCTCATCGGAGTGTCCTTGCGGATGTGATGTCGGGGCGGGCGCGTCAGCGCCGGCGTTGCGAGGGGCGCCAGGTCAGGGCCATGCGCTCGAACAGCGAGACCGCCCCGATGCCGAGCGTGGTGAAAACGGTGATCGAGACCAGCGCCGCGAAGACGAGCGGGGTGTCCATGTTGAACTGGCCGAACAGGATGAGATGGCCGATGCCGCTATTGCCGCCGATGAACTCGCCGACGATCGAGCCGACCAGCGCCAGCGGGAAGGCGACCTTGAGCGCATCGGTGATGTACGGGACGGCGTTCATAAGGCGCACCTTGGTGAAGATGCGCCAGCGCGTGCCGCCCGCCAGCGTCGAGAGGTCGATGACATCGGCCTCGATCTCGCCGAGCCCGGTCAGCGAGTTTACGAAGATCGGGAACAGGGCCAGCAGGAATGCGAGGATGATCTTGGATTCGACGCCGAGGCCGAACCAGATCACGAACAGCGGGGCTACCGCGATCTTCGGGATTGAGTTGAAGGCGGCGAGCAGCGGCATGACGATCGAGCGCAGCATCGGCACATAGATGACGACCAGCGCCAGCAGGACGCCGAAGACGAGCGCCAAGACGAGGCCGACCAACGTGGTCATCCCGGTCATCGCCAGCCCGTGCAGCTGGATCGAGGCGGTCTCGGCGAAGCGGGCGGCGATCGCCGAGGGCAGCGGCAGGACGTAGCCAGGGATGCCCAGCAGCGGCGCGCCGATCTCCCAGGCCAGCAGCAGGACGGCCAGGAAGAGGAGCGGGCGCAGGCGCGCGACGAGGGAGGTCTCGGCCATCGTCAGTACTCCGTCTCGCCGGCCTCGATGCCCTCGCGCACCCGCGCGGCGAAGGCGACGAATCTGGGATCGCGCAAGGTTGCGCTCGTGCGGGAGCGCGGCAGATCGATCTCCACGATGTCGTGAATCCGTCCCGGCCGCGGCGACATCACCACGACGATGTCGGAGAGCAGGACGGCTTCGGTGATGCTGTGGGTGACGAAGAGCACGGTGTTGCGGCTCTCCTCCCAGAGCGTCTGGAGGGCAAAACCCATGCGCTCGCGGGTGATGACGTCGAGTGCGCCAAAAGGTTCGTCCATCAGGATCAGCGAGGGCTTGAGCAGCATCGCGCGGCAGATCGCGGCGCGCTGCTGCATGCCGCCCGACAATTCGAACGGGCGGCTCTCCTCGAAGCCGGAGAGGCCGGCGAGCGCCATCAGCTCGCGGGCGCGTCCCTCATAGTCGGCGGCGCGCAGCCCGCCCATCTCGGCAACGAAGAGGATGTTGCCGAGGGTGGTGCGCCAGGGCAGCAGCACCGGCGACTGGAACACCATGCCGACATCGCGGATCGGGCCGGTGACCTCCTGTCCGCGCAGCTTGATGCGGCCGCCGCTGGCGCGCACCAGCCCGGCGGCGATGCGCAGCAAGGTGGACTTGCCGCAGCCGCTGGGGCCAACGATCGAGACGAAGCTGTTCTTGGGGACCGAGAAGGAGGCCTGGTCGATCGCCAGGGTCGAGCCGAACCTCTTCGACAGGTTCTCGACGATGAGGGAGGTAGACATGCAGGATTCCGGACTGGGGTCGTCAGGCTGAGAAGGGCGGCCGGAGCGGCCTAATTGCCCTTGATCGCGAAGAGGTCGTCGGGCTTCAGCGTCGCGTCGAGCTTCAGCGCCTTCTTGACCAGGTCGATCGTGCGCTGGATGCGCTTGTCATCAGCGGTCCCGTAGCCGTGCTCGGCTGTGTAGGGCGTCTGTATCGACTTGATCGCCCCGGTCCACTGCGTCAGCACGGTGTCGCGGTTCATCGCCGGGTTGGCCTTGACCATGATCTCGGCGGTCTCTTCCGGGTTCTTGATCGCGTATTCGACCGCCTTGCGCGTCGCAGCGGCGAAGCGCTTGGCCTCGTCGAGGTTCGTCTCGAGGGTCGGCGTGCCGGCGACGAGGACATAGCCGAACACGTCGTAGCCCCAGTCGACGAAGCTGGAGAACTCGACCGTCTTGCCCTGCGCGGTCGCGACCTTGGTCAGGGCCGGCATGTCGCCGTCGGAGCTGGCGGTGAACAGGTCGGTCCGGTTGCTCAGCAGCAGCGAGAAATAGACGCCGGGGTCGGCGGCCTGCCAGTCCAGCTTGGAGGCGTCGAGCTTTTTCTCGTCGAAGATGATCGGCAGCACGACGCGCGCACTGTCGGTCTGCGAGGCGGCGATTCGCTTGCCAATGATCGACTCCGGCGTCTTGAACGGGGTCAGCGAGGCGAGGCCGCTGGTGGTGACGTCGGTGTAAACCATGAAGGCTTTGAGTCTGGCGCCCTTGGCGACCGCCTGCACGACGGGGCCAACTTCGGCCATGCCGTAATCGGCCTTGCCGCCATCGACGGCGGCGATGACGAAGCCGCTGCCGGTTGCCGGTGCAATATCGATGTCGAAGCCGGCTTCCTTGTAGAAGCCCTTGTCGCGGCCGACGAAGAACGGCGCGTGGCGGCCGTTGTAGACGTAGTTGGTGAGGAACGTGATCTTCTTCATCGTCGGCGCCGGTGTCTGCGCCTGTCCCTCGGTGGTCAGGCCACCGAGACCGAGCATGGCAGCAAGGGATGCTGTCAGAATTCCGAGCTTGTGCATCAAAACCTCCCCGTTTTCCCCGAAAGGTTGCCGGGCCTCGCCCGTTCACCGCCCGGATTCGCGTTGCCGCGATCGCCCCTAGCCGGCGTGCCCACCAGCTCGTCCCAGAATTGCCCGGCCCGGCTCGAACGATCCGGGGCGCCGCGCTTCTCTTGGAAAATTATGTTGCGCAATGCACAACAGTGTTGCACAATACGAGCTTGTCAGCCTTTACGGGTCTCGTCAAGCGAGATGCGGGAGCGTGTACTGATGGAAAATCCCGTTGCGTCACCAGGCGAGGCGCGAGGTGCCACGGTCGGTGCGGTCGAGCATGCGATCGCCATTCTGCGATGCCTGTCTGGATCGCCCGAGCCGCTCGGCATCAATGAGATCGCGCGGCGCATCGGGCTGCACAAAAGCTCGATCTCGCGGCTGGTCGCGACCCTGGTGGCGGCGCGGTTGGTCGAGCGCGATGCCGCCTCGGCCCGGATCAAGCTCGGGCCCGGCCTCGTCCTGCTCGCCGCGCCCGTGCTGGCCGAGCTGCACATCAAGGATCTGGTTCGGCCCGCCCTCGAGGAGTTGGCGGCGCGATCGAGCGAGACCGCCAGCTTCAACATGTGGGACGGCAGCGATGCCGTGACGATCGAGCAGGTTCCCGGCCCCGGCGCTGTCCGGATCTTCTCCGAGCAGGGCCGGCGCGACCCCGGCCACTGCACCGCCTGCGGCAAGATCCTGCTCGCCCATGAGTCGAGCGAGGTGATCGAGACCTATTGTGCCGGCCCGCTGGAGCGCTTCAACGATCGGACGATCACCGAGCCCGCTGCGTTGCGGCAGGAGCTGACGACGGCCCGCCAGCGCGGCTATGCGCTCAATTTTGGCGAGCTCGACGACGAGATCAGCGCGATCTCGGCCGTCACCCATGATGTGCGCGGCAAGGTCGTCGGCAGCATTACGGTGACCGTACCGAGCTACCGGTTCACGCCGGAGCGGCAGGAGGAACTGATCGCCATGGTCGTCGAGACCGCGCGTCGCCTTTCGCGGAGCCAGGGTTAGGCCGCCGCCGTTCGGGATGACCTGACGCTAGCGAATCCGCCGCGGGAACTGCCCGGTGCCGCCCGGCGCCGAGAGTACCGGCTGGGCCGATGTCGCTTCATGGGCGCTGCGCAGGCGGTAGCGGTCCCCCGGATAGAGGAAGCGGCTGCGCGTCACCGGCACGTCACCGCGCCATGTCCGGCGGTCGAGCAGCAGGCAGGGCTGGTTGGCGTCGACCTGCAGCGCCTCGCGGCTTTCGTCATCGGGCCGGATGGCGCGGATCGTGTTGTCGACGAAGGTGACCTCGGTCATCCGCAGCAGATAGGCGTGGGGCGTGATCCGCGTGAAGTCCTGCTCGAGATAGGCGGGGGCCTCGGCCGCGTTGACGAAGCGGTCCTCGATCTGGACCGGCGTGCCGTCCTCCTTGTGGAGCAGGCGCGAATGAAAGACGGTGCTGCCCGCCGGGACCGGCAGCAGGCCGATGAAGGGGCTGTCCGGCGCAAGCGCGCAGAGCGACATCACCTCGCTGGTGTGGACGCCGCCGCTCGCCGAGATCTCTTCCGAGACGTCAGAGAGCTCGAAGATCGCACATTGCATCCGCGGGCCGACGACGAAGGTTCCGCGGCCCTGGACGCGTACCAGCATGCCCTCGGTCTGCAGTTCGCGAAGGGCGCGACGCACGGTCAGCGCCGAGGCGCCGAACTCGGCCGCCAGATCCTCCTCGCGCGGGACCTGGAAGTCCGCCGGCCATTCTGCGGCGCGAATCCGCCTTTCGATCGCGGTCTTGATCTGCCCGTAGAGCGGCTGGGTGACCTGGGTCAGTTCGGTCATGCAAGGGTCCTCTGCGTGCGTCGATCTGATATCACAACGCGTTTCAAATGATATCGGCCTCTGCTGCCTTTAAGAGCACATGGCGCACATTTTCAACAGATAGGTGCTTGACACCGAAAGATCGATTGGATCAGTATCGCGTATTGATATCATATCGACTTTGAAATGATATGATAAAAACAGCCAGGAAGCGCCTCGACCATGATGGCGTCCGGCTGTGACGGGAGAGATTCTGATGACGTCGCATTCACCCGCGCTGCGCACGCTGGACATGTACATCGATGGCCAATGGGTGAAGCCGGCGTCCGGGCAGTATTTCGAAACGGTCGACCCCTTCACCGCGCAGCCCTGGGCGATGGTGGCGCGCGGCGGCGCCCCGGATGCGGATCGCGCCGTGCGCGCGGCCTATCGCGCCTTCAAGGAGGGGCCGTGGGGCAAGATGCACCCCTCCGAGCGCGCCAAGCTCATCCATCGCCTGGGCACGCTGATCGAGGAGAATGCCGACGCGCTCGCCGAGATCGAGGTGCGCGACAACGGTCGGCTCCTGGCCGAGATGCAGCACCAGGTCCGCTACATTCCGAAGTGGTATTACTACTATGCCGGCCTGGCCGATAAGATCGAAGGGGTCGTGCACCCTTGCGACAAACCGGCGCTCAGCTATTCACGTCCCGAGCCGCTCGGCGTCTGCGTCGCGATCGTTCCCTGGAATGCGCCGCTCCTGCTGCTCTCGCTCAAGGCAGCCCCGGCGCTCGCCGCCGGCAACACGCTGGTGCTCAAGCCGGCCGAGCACACCTCGGCAACCGCGCTGAAGCTGATGGAGCTGGTCGAGGCTGCCGGCTTCCCGCCCGGCGTCATCAATGTCGTCACCGGCTTCGGCAAGGAGGTCGGCGAGCCGCTCGTTACTCACCCCCTGACCCGTCATGTCGGCTTCACCGGCTCGACCGCGACCGGTGCGCATCTCTATTCGCTGGCGGCCAAGGACGTGAAGCGGGTCAGCCTCGAGCTGGGCGGGAAGTCGCCGAACATCGTCTTCGACGATGCCGATCTGGACAATGCCGTGCGCGGCGTTGTCGGCGGCATCTTCGGCGCGACGGGCCAGACCTGCATTGCCGGCTCGCGCCTGCTGGTCCAGCGCCGTGTCCACGATCAGTTCGTCGAGAAGCTCGCCGCCTTCACCAGGAAGGCCCGCGTCGGCGACCCCCGTGATGTCCGCACCCAGGTCGGCCCGATCGCCAACAAGATGCAGTTCGAGAAGGTGCTGGGCTATGTCGACATCGCCCGCCAGGAGGGCGCCGAGCTGCTGATCGGCGGCAAGCGTCCGGACGGCGCCGAATGCGCGCAGGGCTTCTTCGTCGAGCCGACGATCTTCACCGGCGTCAACAACAAGATGCGGATCGCGCGCGAGGAGGTCTTCGGGCCGGTGCTCTCGACCCTGGTCTTCGACGATGCCGACGAAGCCGTCGCGATCGCCAACGACAGCGAGTTCGGCCTCGCGGCCGGCGTCTGGACCCGTGACATGAAGCTTGCGCTGCGCATGTCTGATCGGCTCGAGGCGGGAAGCGTCTGGATCAACACCTATCGCGACATTTCCTACACGACCCCCTTCGGCGGCTACAAGAAGAGCGGCATCGGCCGCGAGAACGGCGTCGAGGGTATCCGCGAATACCTGCAGACCAAGGCGGTCTGGCTGTCGACCGCGGACGAGATCGCCAATCCTTTCGTCATCGGCTGAGGGCGGCGCACAGCATGCCCCTTCGACAATGCCTCAAGTGGAACTGACGTCATGGTGATGAGAAAAGGCAGCGAGATCCTGGCCGACGAGCTCAAGCTCAACGGCGCCGAGATCATCTACCATGTTCCCGGCGAGAGCTTTCTCTGCGCGCTTGATGCGCTCGGCGTCCGCTATCCCGAGATCCGCGCGATCAGCTGCCGGCACGAGAACGGCGCGGCGCAGATGGCCGAGGCCTATGGCAAGCTGACCGGCCGTCCCGGCATCGCCTTCGTCACCCGCAGTCCGGGTGCTACCAATGCCGTCAATGCCGTCCATACCGCCTTCCAGGATTCATCGCCGATGATCCTGATCGTCGGCCAGGTGAAGCGCGCCTTGATGGAGCGCGAAGCCTTCATGGCCTACGACTTCCGCACCATGTTCGCGCCGATGACGAAATGGGTCGCCCAGATCGACGATCCCAGGCGCATCCCCGAATTCGTGCAGCGCGCCTACCACACTGCGATGACCGGCCGGATGGGGCCGGTCGTGCTGGTGGTGCCGGAAGACGTCTTCGAGGAGGAGTGCGAGGTCGCGCCGGGCAAGCCGAGCGTGCCGGCCTCGGCCGGCGAGCCTTCGCCCGAGGCGGTCGAGCAGATCTTCGCCATGCTGTCGGCCTCGCAGCGCCCGCTGCTGATCGTCGGCGGCTCCGGCTGGACGGAAAGTGCGCGCGACGACATCCAGGCCTTCGCGAGCGCCAACAACGTTCCGGTCGTCACCACCTTCCGGCGGCGCGACATCATCGACCATCGGCTGCCCTGCTTTGTCGGCGAGATCGGCATCGGCTCGAACCCGGCCCTGCTGGCGCATGTCAAGGACACCGACTTCGTCATCATGTGCAACGACGCACTCAGCGACGTGAACACGATCGGTGCCGGCTACATGGAAGGGTTCACGCTCTTCGACATCCCGGTTCCCAAGCAGAAATTCGTCCACGTCACCCGCAGTTTCGACGAGCTCAACAGGGTGTTCCAGGTCGACCTCGCCCTGCTCGCGGACAACGACGCCTTCGCCCGCCGGCTCGCCGGGCATGCGCCGGTGGAGCATGCGGCGCGCGGCGACTGGACGGCGGCCCTGCGTGAGACCTTCGAGATCGAGACCACGCCCAGGCCCTGCCCAGGAGAGATCGACCTGCCGCAGCTGATGAAATGGCTGCGCCAGCGCCTGCCCGAGGATGCCATCGTCACCAACGGCGTCGGCGCCTACGCGACCTGGAGCCAGCGCTATTTCGCCCATTACCGGCTGCACACGCAGCTCGGGCCGATCAGCGGCTCGATGGGCTACAGCCTGCCGGCGGCGATTTCGGCCAAGCTGCTCCATCCCGACCGGGTGGTCGTCGATTTCGTCGGCGACGGTTGCTACCAGATGAGCTCGGAGGAACTGGCGACCGCCGTGCAGTACGGGGCGGCGGTGATCGTCGTGCTGTTCAACAACAACATGTACGGCACCATCCGCATCCACGAGGAAAATCGCCTCGAGGGGCGCGTCAACGGCACCCAGCTCGTCAATCCCGATTTCCACGCGCTGGCGCTGGCCTATGGCGCCCATGCCGAGCGCGTCACCCGGACCGAGGAGTTCGCGCCGGCCTTCGAGCGCTGCCTGGCGGCCGGCAAGCCGGCGGTGATCGAGATGTGCGTCGACCAGGAAGCGATCCACTCGCGCTATTCGCTGACCGATCTCAGGAACCGTCGCAAGGCGAAGCGCTGACTGCCCCTGCCGCCAAGGGCGGCAAGCTCTTCCGGCGCCGCCCAGACGGCGCCGGCCATTCGAGCCTTCCGACAGAAGAGGGCTGCTGCGGATCTGACTGCAACCAAGAATCGGGGACACCATGATGAACAGGACGATTTCGGCTTTGCTGCTCGCCGGGACGCTCGGCGCGTTGACCTCTCCTGTGATTGCTCAGGAATGCAAGCTCAGGGTCACCACCTGGGGCGGCAGCTATCAGAAGACCTATGAATCGGTCGCTGCCGGCTTCGAGAAGGCCCACAACTGCAAGATTGAGTGGGTCGTCGGCGCCAGCCCCGACCATCTGGTCAAGGCGCGGCTCGGTCAGGTCGACGTCGCCACCAACACGCTGCTGAACTCGATCGCAGGCGAGAAGGAAGGCCTATGGACGGCCCTGGACAAGGCCAAGATTCCGAACATGGCGAACCTATATCCGAACGCGGTCCACTCGCCATATACGGTCTTCGTGAATGTCGGCGACTACGTGCTCGCCTACAACGCCGACAAGGTGAAGGCGGCGCCGACCAGCTGGGATGAGCTCTGGAAGCCGGACTACAAAAACCATGTCGTCATCTACGGCTTCGAGCACATCCCGACGCTCAGCCTGACCGTGCAGCAGGCCGAGCGAAACGGCGGCGGCATCGATAATATCCAGCCCGGCCTCGACAAGATGGCGGCGCTGATGAAGAGCGGCAACCTGATCGGCTCGCTCGACGTCGAAAGCCAGATGGTCTCGCTGTTCCAGACGCAGGACGCCTGGCTCGGCATGCTGGCGACAGGGCGCATGAAGGAGTTGCTGGAAAAGGGGGCCAAGAACGTCAAGTTCGCCCGCCCGGCCGAGGGCACTTTCCCATTGATCAGCACGATCAATATCACCAAGGCTGCCAAGGACCCGGCCAAGGCGCAGGCCTTCGTCGATTATGTCCTGAGCCCCGAGGTCCAGATCGCCTTCGCGACGCGCAATCTCTACGCCCCGACCGTGCAGAATGCGCCGATCCCCGCCGATTTCCAGTACCGCGACTTGCTGGTTCAGAACGAGCAGTTCAAGCGGCTGTTCCTGCCCGATCAGGAGAAGATCACGGCCAACAAGGCCAAGTGGCAGAACCAGCTCAACCAGATGACGAGCAAGTGAGCGCGCTCGCAAGCGCCGGCCGGGCGAGCAGGCCGGCGCCACACTCCTCGCAAGGCGTCGCCCGTTCGTCGGGCGCGCCGGTCCAGGCTTCTACTACGCCTTTATCCGGCAAAGCGGATGACATGAACGCATCACAGGACAAAGCCATACAGGTCGCTTCCGTCTGCAGGCGCTATGGCGACGTCATGGCGGTCGACGACGTCTCCTTCGAGGTCGGGCATGGCGAGTTCGTCTCGCTGCTCGGCCCAAGTGGCTGCGGCAAGACTACGACACTGCGGATGATCGCCGGCTTCATCATGGCGAGCGATGGCACCATCCGGGTCAATGGCCGGGACGTCACCCATTTACCGCCTGAGAAGCGCGAGGTCGGCTTCGTCTTCCAGAACTATGCGCTGTGGCCGCATATGACGGTCGCGGAGAACGTCGCCTTCGGTCTCAAGCTGCGCAAGCGCGACCGGGCCTTCATCGCCCGCAAGATTGAGGAATCGCTCGGGGTCACCGGGCTATCCGGTTATGAGGACCGTCTGCCGCGCCAGCTCTCCGGCGGCCAGCAGCAGCGCGTCGCCCTGGCCCGCGCGCTGGCGCTGGAGCCGCAGCTCCTGCTGATGGACGAGCCGCTCAGCAACCTCGACCGCGCCTTGCGCGTCGCGATGCGGCGCGAGCTGAAGCAATTGCAGTCTCGTCTGAAGATGACGACGCTCTACGTCACGCATGATCAAGAAGAGGCGCTGTCGATGTCCGACAGGGTGGTGATCATGAATCGCGGCAAGATCGCCCGCATCGCCCGCCCGGCCGAGGTCTATGACGATCCGCAGTCGGAGTTCGTCGCCGATTTCGTCGGCACCACCAACTTCTTCGATGGGGCGGTCACCGCAGCGTCCGGCGGGGTCCTGACGGTGCGCACCCGCGGCAATCTCGATTTGCTCGTGGCGGCACCGGGCTCGATCGCCGCCGGCGAGCAGGTGCGTGTGCTGCTGCGTCCCGAGCGTATCCGGATCTATCCGTCCGGGCAGGACGGGCCCAACGTCTTTCCCGGCCGGATCAGCTTCGTCGAATATTACGGCCCGACGATCCGTTACACCGTCCAGCTCGACGGCGGCGAGAGCGTCTATGTCGAGACACATCAGGCCGGCGGCGTCGCCGCGATCGGCGATGGCGTCCGCATCGGCGCCGAGCCCGGCGATTTCAGGCTGATCCGCAGCGAGGGAGGCCGGCCGTGAGGAAGGGGATGGCGGCTCCGCTCCTGCTCGCTCCGGCGATGGTCGCGCTGCTGATCTTCGTGGTCATGCCGCTGCTCTGGGTGGGGCGGACCAGCTTCAACCAAGGCGTCGACGGCGCCTACATGGTCTCCGCCCTGACCATCGACAATTACGTCCGCTTCCTCGGCAGTCCCTGGTACCTGATCAACACGCTCTGGTTCTCGATCCGCATCGCCATCATTGCCACCGCGATCTCTGTGCTGCTCGGCTACCCCGTCGCGCTCTACATCGCCCAGACGCGCGGGCTGCAGAAGAGCATCCTCATGACGATGGTGCTGGCGCCGCTGCTGATCGGCCTCGTCACCCTGGTCTATGGCTGGATCGTCATCTTCCGCGGCGGTGGCCTCCTGAACTCGCTGATGATTGCGATCGGCGTCTATGACGAGCCGGTCCGCTATATGTGGGATCTCAAGGGCGTGATCATCCTGCTGGTCTATATCGGCATGCCCTATATCGTTCTCTCGCTGCTGGACTCGATCGAGCGCATCAACCCGTCCTTTGTCGAGGCGGCCCGCAATGTCGGCGCCAATCGCTGGCGCGCCTTCTGGAGCATCACCTTCCCGCTGACGCTGCCCGGTCTCTATGCCGGGCTGGTGATCGTCTTCACCTTGAACTTCTCGGCTTTCGCCGTGCCGCTGATGGTCGGCGCCAACGACACGCAGATGATCGGCCTCGTCATCTACCGCGAGGCGCTCCTGAACAACGACCTTCCCTTCGCGTCGAGCCTGTCGGTGATCATGATCCTGGCCAATGCGACGATCCTGACCGGCATGGCCTTCCTGTTCGGCAAGCTGATCCTCAACCGGCTGGAGGCCAAGCGATGATGCGGCTCGACCTGGGCGCGCTGGCGCTGCGGCTCGTCACCTATCTGGCGATGGGCTTCCTGTTCTTCCCGATCCTGATCACGATCATGGTCTCGGTGAACCCGCAGGAGTTCATCCTGCCGCCCTCCGGCTTCACGCTGGAATGGTTCCGCCAGGCCTGGACCTCCGACACCTTCGTGCGGGCGATGGGAGTGAGCCTGTGGCTGGGCGTGGCGGCGACCCTGATCGCCAATGCGCTGGCCTTCATGGTCGTGCTGGCAATGGTCCGCTACGATTTCCGCGGCAAGGCGCTGATCAACCTCTTGATCATGTCGCCGCTCTTGATCCCGACGACGATCTTCAGCCTCGCGCTCTATGTCTTCTTCGCGCGGCTCGGCTTTGGCTCCGGCATTCCGGCGTTGGTCATCGGGCACTCGATCCACGTCCTGCCCTTCGCCGTCCGTATCCTGACGGCGAGCATGCAGAACTTCGACCTGTCGCTCGAGGAAGCTGCGCGCAATGTCGGGGCGGGACCGGTCCGGACCATGTTCTCGATCACCCTGCCGGTGATCCGGACCGGGCTGGTCTCCAGCCTAGTGCTCTGCTTCGTCCTATCCTGGAACGACTTCCCGATCTCGGTCTTCCTGGCGCCCGCTGGCTGGACGCCTCTGCCGGTCGAGCTCTTCTCCTATATCAAGTTCCAGTACGACGCGGTCGGCGCGGCGCTCGCCAGCTCGCTGATCCTGATCTCCATCATCGTGATGGTCGCGATCGACCGGCTCTCGGGCCTGCGCCGCGTGTTGCGCTGACCTTACTGGGATGATGATCCGCTATCCACTCGCAGTTCAGCGGTTGGCTGGTCAGTGCACGACTTTCTTATGCGTGGCGAGAACTCGCGCCGAAAGGGCTTCCCATGGGATCGCGGCGTGGCACTCCGTTGGGTTAATTCCCCGGCGATTTCGGCAGCAAGGCTGCCGGCAGACCGGATCCTTAGTGCGCGGGCAAGACGCGCCAGAAATGTCAGTCGTTCGTCCGGGCGAAATGCGCCAATAACTGACATTGAGACATTGCCAAGAAGCGGACATCCCTTCGGATGCAAGTAGGTACCACTGACAGTTACCGGCCAGTCGCCGGCAGAGGATCATGCCAATTGGGTCATCGTTCGAGAAACTGATCAATGTCCAAGGGCTCGGCATCTCTCGATCTAATCTGAGCGGAGCTGGCCGGCGACCTGAGCGATCAGCGAGCCGGCCCATTTCAGCGCGGGATCGCGTTGCCCACCGAGCGCCCAGAGCAGTGACAACGTCGAGCGCAACGGCGGATTGATGTGCCGCGCGCGAAGGCTGGGATGCATCCTCCTGAGCGCCGTCGCGGTGCGATCCGGCATGCAGGCCACAAGGTCCGATGCCTCGATCGCGGCGCCGACAGCGGCATAGCCGGGCAGGCTGAGCATCAGCTTGCGATGGCGATCGCCCCGGCCCAGCTCCACATCCAGATAGTTCTGGGTCGTCGGCCAGGGCAGCGGGTAGATGTTCGGCAGCTCCAAGACCGTCTCGATGGGAACGACATCGGGGCCGTCATAGATCGAGGATCGCGGCCCAGCGAGCACCATCAGTTCATCCGTCCACAGCGGCCGAGCCGCAATGACCTCGTTCACAGGGGTGTGCCCGCCGATCGCCAGGACGAAGTAGATGCGCCCGCTGGCCAGATCGCCTTCATAGCTGCGACGCTCGAAACCCTCGATCGCCAGGGACCAGCCGGCCGCTTCCCTGCGAAAGGCGGTCGCGAGAGCGGGGATGAGCGTGAGCTCGAGCGCCCCCGGCGAAACCAGCCTCAGCACCCGGCGGCTTGCAGCAGGGTCGAAAAGCTCCGTCGATTGCAGCTCGGCGCCGAGATGGCTTTCGAGGGAGGCGATGAGCTGCTCCAGCGGCCGCGTCATCGCCTCCGCACCGGCCGTCGCCACCATGCGGGAGCCGACGCGCACGAACAGGGGATCATTGAAGGCACGCCGCAACCGGGCAAGGGCGTGACTGACCGCCGAGGGCGAGATGTGCAGCCGCTGGGCTGCCCGGGTCACGCTCTGCTCGTCCAGCAGCGCTTTCAGGACTTTGAGCAGGTTCAGATCGAGGCGCTGCCAGTTCATCCGCAACATGAACCACATTCAGGCCGAGCTGAGGAGATGTCATTATGTTCACGGTAGGGCCTGCTCTATGGCGGGGGCCACGATCACCTCACCGGATAGCCCTATGCGCTTGCAACCATTCCTCGCCGCGGCCGCGCTCGCCTGCGGCCTGACCGCCTCGATTGCAGGCACCCTCACCGAAACCGCAGAGCTGGAAGCCAAGATGAAGGAGCTCGCTGCTGCCCATCCGGGGCGGGTCGGCATCTGCGCCCAATCCGCCGGCGGCAAGCCGGTCTGCGTCAATGGCGAGCAGCGATTTTCGCTGCAGAGCGTCATGAAGCTCGTGGTCGGCGCTGCGGTGATGCGGGCCGTCGATGAAGGCAGGATGCGGCTGGATAATCGCGTGACGCTGCGCCGCGAGGATCTCAGCGTCAACATCCAGCCCCTTGCGGATATCGTGCTGAAGGACGGCGCGTTCGAAACCACCATCGAAGATCTAGTGCGCCGTGCCGTGGTCGAGAGCGACAGCGCGGCAACTGATTTCCTGATCGCCCGGCTCGGAGGCGTCGGTGCGGTGCAGGCGCTGCTCGAAGCGGCCGATCTGCGCGACATCCGCATCGATCGCACCGAGCGCGAGCTGCAGACCGAGGTGACCGGGTTAAGGTGGGAACCTTCCTTCGTCGATCCGGAGCGGCTCAAGGCGGCACGCGCGAAGGTCTCGCAGAAGCGCCAGGCAAAGGCGTTCGAAGCCTATCTCAGCGATCCGCGCGACACGGCGACACCGCTGGCAATGGTGAGCTTCCTGCGCAAGCTGGCAGCGGGCCAACTCCTCTCACCGGCCTCCACAAGGCATTTCCTCGCAGTGATGTCGCAGACGATCACCTTTCCAGACCGGCTTCGGGCCGGAGCTCCCGCAGGCTGGACGGTGGGGCACAAGACCGGCACGAGCCATAGCCTCAACGGCGTGAACGGAGTGACCAACGATGTCGGGCTGCTGACCGCGCCGGATCGGGGCTTCGTGGCTGTCGCGGCATTCATAGCGGAAAGCCGCGCTCCGGCGCCTGCCCGCGCAGCGGTCATCGCCGAAGCTGCTCGGCGGGTCACTGGAGCTTATCGCTGAGCTTTGATAAGGCCAGCACAACGATCTCATTGTGCTAGCAGTTGCCCAAATTTGTCGCGCTCGCGCCATGGACGAACACAGCGTCACATTCCGATGGAAGGACTATCGCGCCCGCTCGTCCGGCAAGGGCTGGATCAAGACCATGACGCTCGCGACGGATGAGTTCATCCGCCGCTTCCTGCTCCATGTCCTACCCGACGGGTTCCACCGTATCCGCCATTACGGCCTGCTCGCCTCCAACCGGCGGACCATGACAATCGCCCGCATCAGGGCGATCCTCGCCGATATTGCCGCAGGCATCGACGAACCGCAGGCCGGACAATCCGCCGACACGCCGGAGGGTAACGACGACAAGCGCGCGCCATGCCCGTGCTGCGGCGGCCGCATGATCATTGTCGAACGCTTCTCGCGCGGCACCGCTCCACGCACCATCCTCGCCGTCAGGATCGATACATCATGACGACGATCCAGATCGGCCCATCCGCTCACATGCCGCCGGCCTCGATCCGGGCGGGAACGACGCTCTTTGCCCGAATGACAATGACCTCAGCCGCGGCGAGGCCGCATCACCGCATTCAGTGCCAAAACAGGGTGCTGTTGACCCCACGCGGCAGACCTGCCGCCCGCTTGGACCGCTCCCACGCGCGCCTACGGTTCACACCGTCAGCGAAATCCCCATAACAGAGCCCAAGCCCGCATCGGCAAAGCCACGGACCGCGATTTCCTCCCATGGAGGCTTTCAGACGCAGACCCTCAGAGCCTCGCCAAAGCCACGCGCAAGGGCCCGCATCTGAAACCCTTCACAACTGCAGACGTCTGGGCGACGCCCGGAATCGGACATTCGCCATCCCCGGCATTGCGTCTGGCCTGCCACATGGATTGCTGCTTGCCCGTACATTCGAGGATAGGTCAGCTTCTTTGCTGGGTCAGGAAGCCAACTCGGCGCGCAATGGGAAGGCGCCACGCGCGAGCAGGGGCTGTACGCCGCCGTCGAGGCGGCCAAGCCGGATCAGGCCACTGGAATAGCGATAGGCGGCGTAGAAGAAGACCAGATTGCCCCACGGTGCGTAGTAGCAGAGGTCCCCGGGCGCCTCGTGCGTGAACGGGCCGCTGCCTTCGGCGGCCAGCTTGCGCGGCAGATAGGCGATCTTCTCGTTATTCGCATAGTCATCGATCTTGAGATCGAGCGGCAGCATCGATGCGAAGTCGCGGGCCGACGGGGTGTCGTTGAGCGTGGCTGTGAAGTCGTGGCCGTTGAACGCGAACCTGACCTTCATGCTCGAGGCCTCCTGGCCAGTTGCGGAACGCCGGGGGGATTGGGAGACTGCCGCAGATGGCATTGAGAGGCTGGCGATAGCGGCCCCAATCACCTCTCGCCGCGTCGGACATGATAGGCGTAACGTCATTCCGCACGCTTCCTTTCGAGCAAGGCTGCCCAGGCAGCAAGGGACGAGCCGAGCAAGAGGATCGCGGCGAGGGCGAAGGTGTTCCACCAGCCCGACCAGTCGAAGAGCAGCCCGCCGCTTGCGGCGCCGACCGTGATGGCAAGCTGGATGACGGCGACCTGCAGCCCGCCGCCGGCCTCGGCATCGTCGCTCAGGACGCGGCTCAACCAGGTGCCCCAACCCACAGGCGCGGCGGTGCCGAAGAAGCCCCAGGCGACCAGCAGGAGCGCGACCGGCATCTGGAACGCGGCCATGGGGATGAGCAGAGCGGCAATTCCGGCCATCACCAGCGGGATCGCGATGACCACCGGATAAAGGCGCTTTCGCAACAGATGACCGATGCACCAGGTCCCGGCGGCCCCCGCAAGCCCCATCAGCAGCAGGACCAGTGACAGCGCAGCGACCGAATAGCCCGCGACCTGCTCGAGGAACGGGCGCAGATAGGTGAAGAGCGCAAATTGTCCCATGAACAGCAGGAAGATCGACGCCATCCCAAGCACGACCTGAGGGCGCCGCAGGAGCCGCAGGACGTTGCCCTGCGCGGTTCGCCCGCGTGGGGGAAGCGCCGGCAGGCTCAGCCACTGCCAGACCAGGGCGAGAAGCGCGAGCGGGATGACGGAGAAGAAGGCGCCGCGCCAGCCGATATAGTCGCCCAGGAAGCTGCCCAGCGGCGCGGCGATGGTCGCGGCGATGGCGTTTCCGGCGTTCAGCATGGCCAGCCCCCGCGGCACGGCGTCCTCCGGGAGGAGCCGCATGACGATGGCGGTCGACATCGACCAGAAGCCGCCGATCGCTACCCCGAGCAGAGCGCGACCGATCATCAGCACCGCGTAAGTGGGTGCGAAGGTCACGATCGCCCCGGAGACGATCAGCAGCACGGAAAACGCCGACAGAACGATCTTCCGGTCGATGTCGCGGGTGAGCCCGGCGACGAAGAGGCTGGTGACGACGGCAAAGAGCCCGGAGATCGAGATCGCCTGGCCGGCCTGTCCCTCGGAGAGACCGAGTTCGCCGGCGATCGGCGTCAGAAGGCTGACCGGCATGAATTCGGATGCGATCAGGACCGCGACGCACAGCGCCATGGCGGTGACGGCTCCCCAGGCCGCCGCCGGCTTGGCCAACGTCGTATGGTCGAAGGTTGCGTGCATGATGCGCCTGTCTCGCCGCCTCGCGCCTCGAATGCGCTGGGCTTCGCTACAGACATAGCTCTCGGCAACCGCTTCGATTAGGCGCATCAATCCGCATGGATTTATTGACTACCACCATTAATCGAGGCGTAGCGCAAGCCCTGCCACCACGCGCTGCGGTCGGAGAACCAAACGCCCGCCAGATCGTCGACCTGGCGGGCGTCATGAGAGTGGAGCAGGCCTTCAGTGCAGGCTGAGGGAACCGATGTTGGCGCGCCCCTCGTCGGCGTTGCCGAAGTGCTGCATCAGCCGAGGGATCGCGGACGCGACGCCTCATCCCTGAATGCCTTTCAGGTCGATCCTCGAGAGCGGCAGGCTACGAATGCGTTTGCCGGCCAGGACCGAGACGGCGTTGACGACGGCAGGAGGTACGCCGGGCAGGCCCGGCTCGCCGATGCCACCCATCGGCGCGCCGCTTTCGACGATCCGGACATGGACCTTCGGCATGCGGTCAGGCGTCAGGATGGGATAGCCGTCATAGTTGCGCGCGCGCGGCACGCCTTGCTCGTAGACCACCTCCTCAAGCAGCGCCGACGACAGTCCGAGCGCCACAGCCGAGTTGACCTGTGATTCGATCACCGCCGGATTGACGATGCTGCCGGGATCGATCGCGACCCAGACATCATGGACCACGACCTCGCCCTCCTTCAGCGACACCTCGGCGATCGTCGCGACCTCGCTGCCAAAGGGCGAAGCCATGGCGACGCCTCGGGCCCTTCGGCTGCCGTCAGCCGCTGTGAAGGGGCCGCGCCGCCAGCCACCCGCCAGCTCAGCTACGGCCTCGAGCAAGGCCTTGTGCCGCGGGCTGCCGGCGAGCAGGCGCAACCTCAGCTCATAGGGATCCTGCCGGCCCACATCGGCCATCTCGTCGAAAAACGTCTCGTAGAAGAAGTCGTTCATCGAATGGCCGACCGAGCGCCAGAAACCGATAATCGCGGGGTCGTCGACATGGATCTGCCCGACGCGTCGGCTCGGGATCGCGTAGACCTTGCCCGCGATCCCCTCGACAGCGGAACTGTCCACCTTATCGGCCTGGCGGCCGAACCAGCGCCCGGTCGGGCCCTCGCCGATCGCGACGGCCTGCAAAACAACCGGCAACCCGTCGGCGTCGAGCCCGGCGCGGAAGCGGGCAACACCCATCGGCCTGAGCGCATCGCGCAGGAACTCCTCCTCGCGGCTCCAGATCAGCTTGACCGGGCGGCCTACCGCCTTGGCCAGTGCGATCGCCTGCGGATAGGGGTTCGCCGTCTGGTACAGGAAATGCCGGCCGAAGAAGCCGCCTAGAACCGGCGAGTGGATGATCACCTTCTCCGGCGCGATCCCCGCCACCTTCGCCGCATCCGCCTGGAACATCTCCGGCGCCTGGTTGGGAACCCAGAGTTCGAGCGTGCCGTCGTCGTTCCAGCGCGCCAGGGCCGACGGGGGCTCAAGCTGCGCATGCGCCAGATAGGGAGCGTCATAGGTCGCCTCGACGACGGTCCGGGCGCTGCCCAGGGCGTGCGCCGCATTGCCCACCGTCTCGAACGCCACGCCGTCCCCCTTCGTGGCCTTGAGCTTCGCCATATGGACTTCCGACGAGAAATCCGCCGGCATGACGCGTCCAGGGCCGGCAGTGGTCTCGGTCCAGCTCACCTGCAGCGTTTCCGCCGCGCGACGTGCCCGCCACCAGCTCGTGGCAATTACGGCGATCGCGCCGGGCAGCCGATGGATCGAGTGCACGCCGGGCATGGCGCGGACCTCGCCTTCGTTTGCGAAGGCGCCCGGCTCGAGGCCCAGACGGCCGGCGTGCTGGACCGCTGCGTGCAGCATGCCCTCGACCTTGAGATCGATCGCGTAGTGCGTCTTGCCCGTGGACTTGTCGCGCACGTCGAGACGTGGCACCGGCTTTCCGATCCAGCGGAAATCCGCGCTCTGACGCAGGGTGACATCGGTCGGCACCTGCAGGGCGGAGGCGGCCTCGGCGATCTCACCATAGGGAACCGTCCGGCCCGATGCGGCATGGACGACCCGACCGGGTTGCGTCGACAGCGCTGAGACCGGCACGTTGAGGCGGGTCGCTGCGGCCTGCAGCAGCATCTGGCGCGCGGAGGCACCGAGCTTGCGCATCGTCGCGTAGCTCATGCGGACGGACATGCTGCCGCCGGTGAAGCGGCCGCCGCCGATCAGGAGATAGTCGCGCCCGGGAGGCGCGCCCTCGACGACGAACTGCGAAGGCTCGACGTCGAGTTCTTCGCCGACGATCTGCGCCATGGCGGTGAAGATGCCCTGGCCACCCTCGATGAACGGGCTGCGGAGCAGAACGGTGCTGTCGGGCCGAACCTCCAGGAAGGCGCGCACGCGCGTGCCGGGGGCGACCGCAGCCGCCGCACCTTGCGCCCGGGCTGGCATGCCCGGCAGAGCGACGCCGAGGACCAGTGCGCCCAGCGTGCCGACGAAGCCGCGGCGCGACAGATTGAGGGGGGCGGCCACAGGCCGCTCGACGGACACTGTGGAGAGAGGTGTGATGGCGTTCATGCTGTCCTCCCCTCAAACGCGCGCGGCATGCCGCACGGCGGCGGCGATGGCGTTATAGGTGCCGCAGCGGCAGAGATTGACCATCGCGCCAGCGATGTCGGCGTCGCTCGGCTGGGGGATTTCCTTCAGCAGAGCCGTAGCCGCCATGACCTGGCCGGACTGGCAGTAGCCGCATTGGGGCACCTGATGTGTGACCCAGGCCTCGACGACCTTCTGCCCCACGGGGTCGCCAGCAATCGCTTCGATCGTCGTGATCTCGGCGGTCGCCACGCTCTCCACCGGCGTCACGCAGGATCGGGTCGCCTGGCCATCGACCAGCACCGTGCAGGCGCCGCATTGGGCAAGACCGCAGCCATATTTCGTGCCAGCCAGACCGAGCTCGTCCCGCAGCACCCAGAGCAGCGGCGTGTCCGGCTCCACGTCGACTCGGTGCTTAGCCCCGTTGATGGTCAGTTCCATGGCTCTCTCCTCGGGGGTGCTTGTTCAGAACCGCGATCCGCGCACTGATGTCGGGTCTTTCGACCTCCTACAATTAACAGGAGCGTGAGCTTCTAATTAGTGACTATAATTCGCTTGCATATATTGATGAGCGCCATAAATCGGCGACATCCGGAAGCGTGCTGATGGCCAGGCAAGACTTCAACGACCTGCTATGGTTCCTGGCCGTTGCCGAGGAACGCAGCTTCACGCGGGCCGCCGCCAAGCTCGGCATCACGCAGTCTACGCTGAGCCATACGATCAAGCGCCTGGAAACGCGGATGGGCATCCGTCTGCTGACGCGCACAACACGCAGCGTCGCGCCGACGGATGCCGGCGAGCGCTTGCGGCTGTCCCTCTCGCCGCGCGTCGCGGAGATCGAGGCAGAAATCGCCGCACTCATGGCCTACCGCGACAAGCCTGCTGGCAATGTCCGCCTGACGCTCTCGGATCATGCGCTCGACAGCGTCGTGTGGCCGAAGCTTCGACCGGTCCTCACTGACTATCCAGACATCAAGCTCGAATTTAGCATCGATAACGGCCTGCGCAATATCGTCGAGGACGGCTTCGATGCCGGCATTCGGCTCGGGGAAAGCGTCGAAAAAGACATGATAGCCGTCCGGATCGGGCCCGACTGGCGCCTCGTCGCCGTCGCTTCGCCTAGCTACCTCGCGACCCATCCGGCCCCGGTGCATCCGCACGATCTGGTCCGCCACACTTGCATCAACATGCGCCAGGCCCGTGCCGGAGGGCTATATGCGTGGGAATTCGAGAAGGATGGTCAGGAGCTGCGCGTCAGGGTCGACGGCCAGCTGACGTTCAACGCCTCCTTCGCGATGGTCGACGCGGCCTTGAATGGCTACGGCGTCGCCTATCTTCCGGAAGACCTCGTAGACCGACATGTCGATGCGGGCGATCTAACGGTGCTGCTCGACGACTGGTCCCCGCGCTTCCCCGGCTACTACATCTACTACCCGAGCCGGCGCCAGAACCTGCCGTCGTTCAAGATCATCGTCGACGCGCTGCGGCATGTGAACGGCTGACCGTGGGCGGAGCTGTCGGTATGTGACACCCCTGAAGTAAGCTTCCGCGCCGTCGTTCCATGAAGTCGACAAAGCGGCGGCAACGCCGCGTACACAAAAAATCGGGGGCAGAAGCGCCATAAGCAGACTCTGGGCTACCGCCCCGGACCTGACATTCACAGGCGCATCTCCGTGGTCTGTTGGCGACCCGAGTGAGACGTTCGCGGCAGAGCGCGAGACGGCGGAAGATTGGCCCGCTCCGGACTCTATCAATGACGGGTTTCGAGCAGTCTGGCTGGCAATTCGGTGGAGTGTCCGAAGCAGCCCCAATCGGGCGTTCTCACGCACCGTTCCAGGCAATTCGATCTGCTGTCTTGGTCTTGGCCCTGTTTGCGTTGCTCCGTCGATAGAATCGGTCGCTCCCTACTGACGCCCGAAGCCTCATGCTCCGGCGGATCGTCCATCCATGAGCATTCTCAAACGGACTCTAGGCAAATCCTCCCATCACTACCTAGGGGCAATCACGGGAGGGAAACTGAAGGTCGTGGCGGCCCGCTATGAAACCGTGAGCCGAAAAGTCTCGTTGCTCGTCTAGGCCAGACAAAAACGCGGAGGCTCTCGGCTCCCCGAAGCCTCCGCGCAGGAAAGTGATGACGCTACGTGTGCCGCGTTAGATACTGACATGCAAATGCTTGTGCCGTCACTTCTTCGCGAGGTAGAAATTCCGGAGCGCTGTCTGTCCTTTGGCGTCTATGCCGAGTCCTTCGGAAAAGTATAAATCGATCGAACCATATTTCGACTGAACTTCGTCGAAAGACGCCTGCAGGTATTCCGATTTTACGCCAAGAAGTGCGGTCATGATCTCTGCATCGCCGCCTGCAGTCACAAATGCATCGATGGTCTTCTTATAGGCAGGAAGGGTGTAGTCGTTACTGCGGAGGAAATCCTCCATGACTTTGTCCCGCGGAACGCCGAGCAGCGCCAAAAGAGCAGCAGCCGCCCAACCCGTCCGATCCTTGCCCGTGGTGCAATGGAAGAGCGACGGCAGCTTGCCGCTCTCACCAAGGGAAAGGAAGAGCTGGCGATAGGCCCTCTTCGCGCTCGGCAACGAGACGAAGTCTCTGTAAGCCTGTTCAAACATCGCCTCCGCTTTGCCGCCGCCGAGGGCGGCATTTGCCTGCTTCGGATCAAGCAGAAGCTTTTCCAACCGGGCCAAGCTCGATTGGTCCGCATCGGCGAGAACATTGAGCCAGACATTGGTGACGCCTGACGGCAATTTGTCGGGGTGAGCGCTGCGCTCTTCGGCCGTCCGGAGGTCGAAATCGGTAGTGAGGCCGAGCGCCGCGATCTTCTTCAGATCATCGGGACTGATCGGATTCAGTTGGTCGGAGCGGTACACCAATCCCGTCCGCACAACGCGGCCGTCAACCGTGGCGTATCCGCCAACGTCGCGGAGGTTCGGCACCGAAGTGATGCCGAGACTTTGCCCAGGCGACCGCGGAGTCGCCTCATCGGCGTTCGCTCTCGGGGCAACCACCGAGGCGATCGCCAGCGCTGCTCCCGCAATGGCGGCTCTCCGCGACAGGTACATCTTCATGCAGTGATCATCTGTATTCATGAGGCCCGTCCCCAGTGTGTAACGGCGCCTCGCACCCGTTTGTCTAGACCACATCCTACCAGGCAGCTGCCGAAGGTGACGATAGTGACGGGCAAGAGATTGCGCCATTGTTGAAATGCCCCGCCGTCCCCGCGACAAGTCCTGCAGGCTTGGCCGAAATGGGCCGGCCTATCGTCAACGGCAGACGCGCCTGCCGTTGACGATAGCGCACCCACGTCGCACGGGCGCGACCACCACGGCACGGGGAGCGACCGGTCGACGAACCGCGACCGCACCGTTAGGTCCCGCACAACCGGCCCGCACGACCCCGCGCGCGCAAACGACGGCGCTGGCGTCGGTTGGAGAGAAGGTCGCCGCCAAGGCCAGGATTCCGAAGCCGAAGATTGAGAATTTCATGTCGTAGTCCCTTTCGGAACCGAGAGGTGAGATGGATCTCGGACGGCCTGCATGCAGCCTATCCGAGAGGATCAGAACTTGTAGAGCAACCGCGCGACAACCTGATTGGTGCTCAGTTGCTGCTTGAAGCCGACAATGCCGAGCCCGCCGACGCCAACTGGGTAAGTGTTGGTATCCTCCTCGAATTGCGAGTACCGATACTCCAGACCGGCGATCCAGTTGTTCGTGAAGGCATATTCGGCGCCGGCACCGAGGGTCCAGCCAACACGGGCACCGTCACCCGCGCCATAGGAATAACCCGTGCCCGTCACCGTTGACTTCGCCTCGGCCAATGCGAGGCCGCCGGTCGCGTAGATCATGAACCGGTCGAAGGCATAGCCGACACGCAGCCTGGCCGATCCGACCCAGTTGGTATGGGCGGTGATGAAGTCGCCGGTCAGCGCGGTGTGCCGCTGCTTTCCGGTGATGAGGGCTGAGCCGTCGATCTCGCCACCGACGACAAGCTGGCCGATCTGGTAGTTGTAGCCCACCATCAGGCCGACCGCGACGCCGTTCTTGTCCAGGCTCGGCAACGACGCAACGGCGGCCCGACCGGCTATCGCGGCGCCGGCCGTCAACTCGGTTCTGGTCTGCGCCCAACCGGCCTGGGTACCGATATAGAAACCTGTCCAGGTGAAGGCAGGCGGCAAGGGAGCGGCGGGTTCGATCCGCCGCGACGGCAGGTCGGCAGCCTGCGTGGTGATCGAGCACGCTGCGAAGGCAATTCCGGCGCAGAATTTTATAGTGCGGGGTGGCATATCGAATGAATTCTTTGGCCGTGTCGAAATTGATTGACGATATTTCAGATGTTTACTTCAGGTGGATTCCCAGCTTGGCACGCTCATCCTTGAATACGACCGCAAGCGCCTCGATGATCTTCTTCCCGGGATTCGCCTTGCAGTGAAGGATGAGCTCGTGCTCGACGACCTTGCCCTTCTTCAGATCGAGGAAATGCTTCTTGGCGAGGCCGTTATACCAGCCGCTATACCAAGCGGAGAGAAGATCGGCGTCTTCTTGGAAGGTTCCGGCCAGTTGTGCGCAGGTCAGGGCCTGGACATCGATAAAGCCATTGGCATCGACATAGCTCGTGAGCGGAACCTGCGCCGTCACCGGAGATGAGGCGGCGCAAACGATCGAAACTGCCATGGCAGCAAGAATCTTGGACATGAGGACTTCCTATTCTAGGAGCACCGAGTTTGACGGGTAAGCAAATGGCGCCGGCTGCCGGGTTCGGAGCGGCCTTAACGAGATCGTCCCTTGCATCTTCTGCCAGCGCCGCTGGCCGACAGCACGAGAACCGGAGCCTCTCCATCGCAACAAGCTGGGATGGAGAGGCGTGCAGAGCTTTCGGCTTCTATGAGACTCGCTTCACGCCCGGCGGCTGCCATGTCCCTGTGCCCGCCGGCAGGATCGAGGGCGGCGTCGGCTTCGGCCAGTAGAGGCGCATCACGAGATAGATCTTGTCGTCCGGCGCCGGGAGCCAGTTTGCTTCCTTGTCGGCTCCGGGGGTGTCCTTCTGGATGTACAGCGTCACCGAGCCGTCCGCGTCCTTCTTCATCGCCGGCAACATCGGAGAGTTGATCAGGTAGCGATTGATCGGGTTCTTGACCAGGAACTGGCTCTTGCCGTCATACATCGTCACGGACCAGAACGCGTTCACCGGCGGCAACTGGCCGGGCGCGAAGGTGATGGTGTATTTGTGCTTGCTGCCGTCGAGCGGTTCACCGGTCGCATCCGTTCGCGTGTAGGGGTACATGGCTTCCACGGCATCGTTGCCGAGGAGACCGCCCTTTGCAGAGCCGGCTCGCATCACCCACTCGCCGTTATAGAAGGCCTCGTCGCCGAAGAACGAGCCGATGTTCCAGCCGTTGATGTTCTTGTTTCCACCGGCCAGCCATTTGTCGACTTTGCCATTGCCTTGCTTCATGGCCACCAGGATTTCGGCCTTGTGCTCGAACGACAGATCCTTGAACGCGAAGGTCTTGCCGGGGCCGATGCCGATCTTCGCCAATTTCGCGCGAACCGCCTTGTCCCTTGGGGTTTCGGGAACGAATTGCAGGGCCGCGTCGAGATACTCGAAGAAGTTATGCCTAATCCCGGCCGTGCTGGCAGGAACGAAGGTGAGCTTGGGCGCGGCAGGCGGGGCGGGCTGCTTGAGGAAGGCGGAAAGCGGTTGGCCCTTGTAGCCGGCCTGGACCTTCTCGACGTTCGGCATGTCACCGGGATTGAAGAGCTGGGTGCGGAAAATCGCCAGCGGGAACGGCGTCGTCGATGAGAAGACCTTCTTGATCCCGCTGGGCGTTCCGCCTTTCCAGTCGGGACCGACGACCAGATAATCGCCCGGCTCGACCCCGGTGGCGCGCGTGCCGATATAGCCGAAATTGTAGGTGTTGCCGTCGATGAGCTGGACTGAGTAATAGCGGTCCTTTTCGATCGCGGGGACCGAGATTACCATCGGTTCAGCCCGCAAATCCATCCAGATGAACGAGTAAGGGGTGTCGCTGTTCGGCGTGATGATTGCCGTGTCCGCCGGGCTGGAGACATGGTGCATATTGTAGATTTCGTTGAACGGTGCCTTGAACTGCCCCGAGTTCCTGTCGACGGCGAATTCCTGCATGACCGCATAATACATCACCAGCGGCAAGCCGTAGATGAAGCCTTCTTCGGCGATGTTCTTGGCCTCCAACAGGCTGGGCCATTCGGCGTTGGTCATCTCGATAACCGGGGGGGAGACAACATCGGACTTTGCCGTCGTGGCGGCGAGAGCGGCTAGCGCTGCAGAGCCAAGCAGAGCGCGTTTCGTAAGCATTTCAACAGCTTCCTTCCGGGTTGTAGCTTGTGGACAAAGCGCGCGCAGGTAGCAATGAAAGCTATGCGACCTTGGCGAAGATTGACAATGCAAAAGCGGTCAATTCAGACCCACTCGTATTTTCGTCCTTGGCGCCATCGCGACACCTGAGAGGCACTCGACGAGTGGCCTGTTCACCCTTCACTTCGGGAACAGGAACTGGAGCTGGGCCCTCAGCTGCCAATCAGCGGCTCCGCTGGGCTTTGCGAGGTTGTAGTAGGCTGCAAGCTGCGCATTGACGGGCTGATGGCCGATCTTGAACACGCGCCCGACACCGCCTCCGATCGGCACCGTCCAACGGTCGCCGCTGCCGGCCTCCCAGTTTGCGGTGATGACGGGGGACGATGTCAGGTACCAGCCGCCGTGGAAGTTGTAGTTCACAAACGGCTGCAGCGTCATCGCGTTGACCGCGCTGCGGTTGCTCTTGCCCGCGAAGGACCATACGTTGTTGACGAGAACGCCGACAACCCAGGGCCCCTCGATTGCCAGAGCGACGAAGGCCGGCCCTGCCGAGTATTTGCCGGACGTGAGGGTCTTGTCGGTGCCAGTGGGGAGCACGAAGGTCGGCCCGATGCCCCAGATGATGCCGTGCGTCGGCTGCTTCGGCGAGAAGAAGAAGCTCGGGTTGATATCGCCCAGGCCGAACTCGCGGTCGCCATTCATCGTCAGGGCCGGCTGCGAGATCACCGGCGTGATCCAGCGTGTGATCAGGTTCCAGTCCTTGCTCAGCGTGATCGGGACCACGGGCTGGATGTTGAGGACGTTCTGCAGCTGCTTATGCGGCCCGACATTGAAATTGAAGTTGTTCTGGAGCGGCACGCTGATCATGTCGGCAACGGGGTTCTGCGCCGCCTTGGCCAGATCGCCGGCGCTGCTCGTCGAATCCTCTGCCAGCGCTATTCCCGAACACGACAAGGTCGCGAAGAGCGCCACGCTTACTCGACAAATTGATTTTCTGGTGGGCACAGACCGCAATTTCCTTCGCCTATACTAAATCCCGCCGGCGGAAAAAATCGATCCAGAGGTCTGCCCGCAGTGCCTATATTGTGCGACAAAGCATTAATCTGATTTCGGGACCACTCATTTTGCGCCAACCTTGCGGCATTCAGGAGCGTCCAGCACGTGGCTGAGATCCCAGTTATCTCGAGCCACATCCTGCACGGCCTGCCGGCATTCGTGCGCCAGGAACTCGGAGAAAGGGCGCTTCTCCAGGCGAACCGCGCCGCAGGCTTCGAGCTCGAACTGACCGAAGGGCGCAATTGCTTCGTCCCGCACGCCGCAGTCCTCGGCTTCGTGAATGCCGCGGCGAGAGCGGCGGGCGAGGCCAATCTCGGGCTTCTGATGACCCCTATGATGAACGTTTCCAATTATGGCAGTTTTGGGAGCTACGTATTGGGGGCCGATACCCTCGGCCAATCCATCGAGCGGGCCATTGCAGCCCTTCGTTATCACAGCACAAATGACACGATGTCGGTCGCGATCGTCGGCGACGAGGCGCGGTATAGCTATGTCTTCGCTTTGGCTGGCCACGCTGGCTACGACATGATTGCCAGCGCGGCTGCCGGTGTGCTGCTGAGCGTCCTGCGGGCCTATTTGCCCGACGCCTGGCGGCCGCTGCGAGTCGAACTCAATATCCACAGGCCGCGCCAGACTGGCCAGTTTGAGGACGTCTTCCAGTGTCCGGTCATTTTCAATGCGCCCGCAGTGACCGTTGTCGCTGAACGGCATCATTTGTCCGCAGTTCCGCACTGCGCGTCATGGCCCACTGTCACCATCGAAGATGTAGCGCGAAACCGGCCCGGAGGCGCTCCACGGGGCCTGCTCGACGTGGTCATGGCGCAAATTCGGGCCCAGGTACTCGCCGGGAGTGTTTCGATCGATCGCGCTGCGCGGCCAATGGGTACCAGCGTCCGGACGCTGCAACGTGAATTGGATCGGCTCGGAACCGATTTTCGCAGCCTGACGAACGCGGCAAGGATTCAGCGAGCAATCGAGCTGCTCCGGCACACGAATAGCTCGATCACCCGTGTTTCGGCAGAGATGGGATATTCCTCCCCCGCCAATTTCGCGCGCGCCTTCCAAAAGGTCACGGGCCGCACACCACGGGAGTTTCGCTCCAACATCTAGCATGAATGGACGCCCGCCACTGCCGTTCCCCGCTACAATAGGCGGTAGCCGGGGGGACGGGTCGTGAACCGACGGTACTCGGATGATCGCGAATGTCCGGTTCCAAGCAGCGTGCCAGTGACCGTTGTCGGCGCGATCCGGCCCAGGCGGGACTGCGGGCAAACTTCTGCAATCCACCCAATGACGCCGTTGGCTGAATGGCGAAAGTGGCACGGCGGGTGCCCGCCGTGCTCGTGGTCAGATGTCGGTTTGCTCCGAAAGGAGAAGCGCATCGTCAACCTCGATGCCGAGATACCGCACGGTGCTTTCCAGCTTTGTATGGCCGAGGAGGAGCTGACAGGCGCGCAGATTGCCAGTGCGTTTATAGATCAGCGCGACCTTCGTGCGGCGGAGACTGTGAGTTCCGTAGAGCGCTGGATCCAATCCAATCAGAGCCACCCAATTGTCGAGGAGACGGCCGTACTGGCGCGTTGTGATATGATCGCCAGGCCGGCTACGGCTCGGGAAGAGCCAACCCTCTTCACAAGGATTTTTTTTCTGAGCCACGCGGTGAGCGCCTCGCGGGCGGAATCGGTGAGTTCAAACGGCACTGGCCGTCCGGTCTTTTGTTGAACGATCGCGGTTCGAAGGCGAACGGTACCTCCAAGGACGACATCACCAACGCGGAGACGAACCAGATCGCATCCTCGTAGCTTGCTATCGATCGCAAGATTGAACATCGCGAGATCACGAGTTCGTCCCTCATGCTGAAGCCGCGTGCGTATCGCCCAGATATGCTTTGGTTTCAGAGGTGGTTTCGGTCCGATAATGCGCCCGAGGTTCCACGCTTGATGAGGCAGTTGGTTTTGCGCTTGGATATCCATGGAAGATCCCCCTCTTGGGAGGCCGCATCCGGGATTATTCTATCATATGCTGTCGCGCGCGCCTCGCGCCACAACCGGACACTGAGACTTTGCCTAAGAGCGGACTTTTGACATGCTAAGGTCAAGGTCGGTTTCTTAATCCTGAAACGGAAAGACCCTTTTCCAATCTCGCTTCATATCGGCGACAGTCCACTTGTTGGCGGTCGCAGCGTCGAGGGCCTTGTCGAGCTTACCGAAATGGGCCTTACGGTCATAGGCGAACTCGCGCTCGGCGTCGGTGTGATGAACGATCAGGCCGAAGCGCACCCCGCCCGACATGGTCGTCCATTGCAGCATTGCGAGATCGCCGTCCGAATTCCCGAAAGCGGCGATGGGCCGTCGGCCGATCTGCTGGTTGATGCCGACGGACTTTCCGGCCTTGTCGTCGATGAAGTTGATCTGTGGCAGACGAAAAATGGTCGGCCGGCCGTCCCGCATCTCGAATTTCGTCTTGATCGAGGAGCCGAGAACCTGCTCAGGAGGAATGCCGTACACTCTCTCAGTCCATGGGCGCATGAATTCGACGCCGCCACCGGAGGCGATGTAAGTCTTAAACCCATTCCCCCGGAGATAGGTGAGCACCTCCAGCATGGGCTGGTAGACCAACTCGGTATAGGGGCGCTTGAAGCGCGGGTGGCGTGCGGTGGCCAGCCAATCCGAGGCGATTTTCGCGAATTCGTCCGACGTCATGCCGGCATGTGTCACCGCGATCAGTTGCATGAGACCTTGCTCGCCGGACGCCGCCAGCGCCCTCAGATCGCCGTCAAGGACCGCCTTGAAAGGCTGCTTGGTCTTCCATCCGGGGTTCTGCGGGGCGAGCGCCTTGACGCGGTCGAGAATGAACGCGAGTTGGACGTACATCGGCTGCTCAACCCACAAAGTGCCGTCGTTATCGAAGACCGCGATGCGCTCGGCGGGTGCGAAGAAGTCCGGCCTGAACCGCCCCGGCTTCGCCGGAGGCCGTTTCGTTTGAGTCACGCCGCGATGGCTGGCTCATCCAGCATAGCGTAGTAGCGTTCTTCGGCTTCGGCCGGTGGGATGTTGCCGATGGGCTCCAGCAAC
>NZ_JAWDID010000042.1:0-45404 GCF_032464875.1 Allobosea rubneri | reverse complement strand
GCGCTCGCCGATCCCGGGCGCACCGATCTGGCGGGCGCCGGAAGTGACCGCCGCGACGCGCTCCGGCGTCGAGGGGTGGCTGGAAAGGATGTCGAGCTTCTTGTCGCCGCCGCCCTCGCGCCCGGCGCGGAAGGCGGTGTTGCGGCCGAGCGAGACGAGGAAGCGGCCGGCGCCGTAAGGGTCGTAGCCGGCCTTGGCGATGTTGCGCACGCTGATCTGGTCGGCGAGCAGTTCCTGTTGCCGCGAGAACTTGGCGAGCGTCAGCTTCGAGCTCGCCTGGACCGCCGCGCCAGTTGTCGGATCATTCAGAACCTGGGCGACGACCTGGCTGACCAGCGCCGATTCGAGCTCCATCTCGGCCCGCTCGGTGGCGTGGCGCGCGGTGACATGGGCGATCTCATGCGCCATCACCGAAGCGATCTCGGACGTGTCGTTGGCGAGGGCGAGCAGGCCGCGGGTGACGTAGAGGCGCCCGGTCGGCAAGGCGAAGGCGTTGACGATCGGCGAGTTCAGGATGGTGATCTCGTAGTTGCCGATCTGCCCGTCGCTGGCCTTGGCGAGGCGGGCGACGATCTCCTCCAGCACGGCGCGGACATTGGCGGAGCGGTACTCGCCGCCGAAAGCCTGGAGCAGGCGCAGATGCTCGCGGTCCGTGCCGCGCTGCAGGCTGGCGACGCGCGGAGCCGCCTCGCCGCCGGGCTGATCGAGCGGCGGCAGCAGGGAACTCTGGTCGCCGAAGCAGGCGGCCAGCAGCAGAGCCGGCAGCGCCATGGCGACGAGGCGCCCCCGGGCTGGCTGTCGATATCGCTGCATTGCCTGCATCAACCTAGTCGACCATCTCCAGGGCGGCGCGCGACTCGATCGCAATGAGGAGGCCGTCGCGCCCCTCGATCACGCCGCGCACGCGCACGCGTTTACCGGTCAGCGCGGATGCGGTCCAGCCGCCGCGCTGCAATTCCCGCCACAGGGATCGCGACAGCACGATGCTGCCGCCCGCTCCGCGACGGCGCGTAAAGTTGAGATAGGTTCGCTGAGCCCGTTCGCCAACCGCTGCGATGCGCCCCTCAACCACCGCGATCCGGCCCGCCTGCGCCTTCATCGCGGCGGGATCGTGGCCGTCGACCACCGGCAGGCCTGCAAGGGCAAGGTTTGTTGCCGGCGTGGCGGAATCGGCACGGTCCGCGGCCGTCTTGGCGAGGAAACCCGACTCGGCCGCCTGCCAGAGCGCGTTGCAGCCGCCGAGGCCGGGCTCTGGAAGGTGCAGCGCCGCTCCGGCCGCCAGCAGGAGGCCGGCAAGGTCGCGCTTGGCACTGTTCTCGGCCGCGCCCGCCGGAAGCAGGAGGCGCGCCGGAGCCCGGCCCCAGCGATCGGCGCTGCCGAGAGCCGCAAGCTCGAACTCGCTGCCCAGCCAGGGCTGGAGCGCAGCTGAAAACCGCTCGCGCTCCGTTTCGCCCTGTCGCGGCGCGAGCCCGGCCAAACGAAGGACAGTTCCGTCCGCCAGAACGAGATCACCATGGCGGTCGAGCCCGGCCAGCCGGACCTTGCGGGTTTCCTCGGGTGCAACGCAGTCTTCGGCGGCAGCGGGCCGCGCCGCCGCAGAAATCGCAGCGAGCCCCGCAATCACGATAAAGGAAGGCTTCACGCGCATCTGCTTTATGCTAAACGCAATCGCGTGCGTCCCGGTAGCTCAGCAGGATAGAGCAACGGTTTCCTAAACCGTAGGTCAGGGGTTCGAATCCCTTCCGGGACGCCATTTCTTCCGCAAGCCATCCGCCCGAACGGCCTTTGGCCGGCCTGTGCCTGTCGGCCCCGCCGGCCGGAAGGAGCCTGCGCGGAGCTTTGCGCAGGTTTCTCGTTCTTTTCGCCACCGGTGTTTGTCCCGCCATCTGAGAGGAGATGTGCCTTGCCAATCTTGATAGAACAAAATAGGAACAAATGAAACCAGGAGGTGAGCCATGGCGATGCAGATGCGGATTCGGCGGACATGGCCTGAGATCGACCACCTCTTTCATGTCGAGGCCGAAGGCGGCGAACGGATCGCCGTCATCACGCACGACAAATACGCGCCGAACGGCGCACCGCGCTGGCACTGGGCGATGTCGGGGCGTCGGCGCCTATCCTCGGCCGATTTCGGACGCTGCCACGATATCGAAGAGGTGAAACGGAAAATCCGTGAGAGCTGGCCGGCCTCCCACACCGCTTCGGCCTGCGCGGCAACGCCTGCGAACTGACGCGGCAGCGCGGCAAGCTCGGCTCGCTTATCTGACCGTGGCCTCGAAGTTGAGCCTGGCGCAGCCCGAACCCCAGGTGTCCTTGCCGCAGATATAGATCACATAGTTGTCGTCGCCCCTGAAGCCGAGCTTCGGGATGTAATAATAGGTCACCTCGCCGATCTGCCGCAGCGAGCCGTTGGCAGGCGGCTTCAGCGCGACGAGCTTTTCCATTCTCCAGGTGCCGGCGACGCCGAAACTGTGGCCGCAGCCCTGCGAGTCCATCTCGGCCTTCAGCGTGACCTTGTCATTGGTGTGCAGGTACCATTTGGGGCCCGTGACGCGGCATTCCGCGAGGGAGGGCAGGCACTGCAGCAGCAACGCCGCGAAGGCGGACCAGCCCATCATCCCGCGATGCATCGCCCCTCCAGATCGTCGTCGGAGTTCGCGCCATCATCATCCTGGCCGAGGGCCGGCGTCCAGCCTGCCGATCGTGGCGGATGCGCGTTCGCGCTCGCTCAGGTCGCGTCCTGTCTCGGGCGCGGCCCGAGTTCGGGAAGAGAGGTCTCGGCGGGGGTACGGGCGGCGGAGGCCTCGGGCGCAATCGGGTTGGTCAGGATGCGCATCGCGAAATAGCCCGCGACCGCCAGCGAGAGGAGTCCGATATAGAGCAGCAGCCCCTGCGGCCCGACGATCTGCATCACTCCGGTCGCGACCAGCGGGCCGATCGTCGCGCCGACGCTCCAGAGGAAGAGCAGGCCGGCCGAGAGGCCGACCGCCTGGTCGCGCCCGAGCCGGAAATAGGCGTGGGTCACCGCCACCGTATAGAGCGGAACGCTGAAGCCGCCGGTCAGCGCGAACAGGGTGTAGAGCCACCATTCGCGCTGCGCCGTGCCCGAGAAGAAGAGCGCGCCGAGCGCCGCGGTGGAAAGGACGGTTGCAGAGGCGGCACCGAGCAGGACGCGGCGACTGTCGACCCGGTCGGCGAGCCAGCCGATCGGCCATTGCAGCAGGAGGGCGCCGAGCTGGATCACCGCGGTCAGCAGGATGGCGCGCCTCTGGCCGAGCCCGATCAGGATGCCATAGGCGGGGACGACATTGGTCAGCGGCCCGCTGACCAATCCGACATAGAGGCAGCCGATCACCGCGGCCGGCGCCTGCTGCCAGAGCGTGTTGAGGCGGACCGAGACCAGCTCGGCCGATTCCGGGCCCTTCGCCCGGGTGAGGCTGACCGGGATCAGCGCAATCGAGAAGGCGATGCTGGCGATCAGGAAGACGTCATGGGTCTGGATCGCGACATAGCCGATGCCGACCTGCGAGCCGATCAGGGCCAGCCGGTTCAGGATCTGGTACATGCCGAAGATCCGGCCGCGATGGCTCGAGCGGGCCTGTCCGCTGATCCAGCTTTCGATGCAGATGCTGTGGCCGGCGGCGGCGACGCCCATGACGAAGCGCGTCAGGCTCCACCATTCGACCGGCAGCACCGGGAAGCTGAGTGTCAGCGCCGCCTGCAGCGAGGCGAAGACGGCAAAGCCGCGAATATGTCCGACCCGCCGGATCAGCGCCGGTATCCAGAAGCAGCCGACGAGGAATCCGACCGAATAGGCCGAGCCGACCAGGCCGATCAGCAGCAGAGCCTGCTTCTCCAGGGCCATGCGCAAGGGCACGACCGTGTTCATGATCGTGCTGGCGACCTGCAGGATCAGCGCGCCGGTGACGATAGCGCCTAGCGCTGCGACCGAGCCGGACTGAGGTTTCGGCCCGTCACTCACGAGCGAGCCCGCGCCGTGAAGGCGAGCGGTCGCGGGGAGGCTGCTCGGCCGGGCGAGAACGGATTCTGGGTCACGACGGCGTTCTCGCGAAATCGATAGCCGGCCAATGCAAGCATCGGCAGGGATAGCATGTCCGTCCGGATAAGCCGCGCAAATTTTGGCGGAACTGAGCAGCCGGCAGAGCGTGGGCGGAATTGTCACCAGCGGGCTTGGCAGCGGGCGGCCCGTCGATGGACGATCTGCCTCGCGACCGGGCCCGCGCTCCCCGCCTTTCCGACGCGGTCATGGTGCGGACAGGCTTGGAATGCGGCCGAGTCTGCCCCACCCGGCTCAGTGCTTGGTCACATGCTCAGGCTTGCCCTTGCGCTTGGTCGAAGCCAACTCGTCGAGTTCCTTTTCGGTCATCGACTTCTCCATCGATTTCGACGCGCCCTTGAGATCGCTCTTGGGGATGTCGCCGCGCTTGGCGGCCAAGGCCGCTCCGGCGGCCTTCTGCTGTGCCTTGGATTTTGCGGGCATGGCTGGCCTCCTTCTCCGAAAAGGTCGGGGATGCCCGATCAACCGGAGGCAGGCACGATGGTTCCGGCAGGCCTCAGCGCCTGCGCGGGCCGCGCCGGGAGGGGGCACTTTCGGGCGGGCTCCAGTCGCGATCGGCGGCGGCTGCCGTCGCCAGCCAGACCACATGCCGCGCGCCGCCGCCGGAGGCATTGGCGCGGACCTTCTTCTCCTCGACCGAAAAGCCGCTCATGCGCAGGCGCTCGGTGAAGGAGCGGTCGGGGCCCGCCGACCAGATGGCGAGCACGCCGCCCTTGCGCAGCGCGGATTTCGCAGCGGCGAGCCCGGCGAAGTCGTAGAGCCGGTCATTGGCCGCGACCATCAGCCCGTCCGGCCCGTTGTCGACGTCGAGCAGGATCGCGTCATAGCCGGCCTTGCCGGCGCGGATCAGCGAGGCGACATCGGCCTCACGGATGCTGACGCGCGGATCGTCGAGGCAGCCGGCGAAGATCGGGGCGAGCGGGCCTCTGGCCCAGGCGACCACTTGCGGGATCAGCTCGGCGACAGAGATCTCGGCATCGGCCGGCAGCACCGCGAGCGCGGCGCGCAAGGTGAAGCCCATGCCGAGCCCGCCGATCAGGAAACGCGGCCGCGGGCGTTTGCCGAGGCGCTCGGCGGCGAGCGTCGCCAGCGCCTCCTCCGAGCCGCGCAGGCGCGAATTCATCAGCTCGTTATGGCCGAGCGTGATCGAGAACTCGCTCTCGCCGCGTTGCAGCAGCTTCAGCGTGCCGCCGCCCGGGATCGGCGCGGCGTCGAGCTGCGTCCAATGCGCCATGGCCTGCACTCCTGCTGAGTTCCTGTCCGGCTGAGGCCGGTCAGGGGCTCTTAATGCAGCCGGCCGAGCTTGGCGAATGTCGGACCGTCCGCCGGTCAGCGGGTCAGCAGCGCGGTGAGGTAGAGGCCGAGGCCGAAGACCACATGGTTGACGAGGCCGACGAGCCGGACCTGGCCGGGGTTCGGCCGCTTCGAGGCCGCGACGCCGAAGCCCATGCCGGGCTGCAGGATGAACCAGCCGCAGCCGACGGTGACGACGCCGACGATCAGCGCCGGCACGAGGGTCGGTGCCTTGGCCCAGCCGAGCCCCCAGATCAGCAGCAGCACGGCGGCGAAGAGGATGCCGACCACGTAGTGCATGATCCAGCCGATGCCGAGCTCGCCGGACACCGGCTCGGAGGCCGAGATCGGATCATGCATGAAGCGTCCGCGCGGCAGATGGGCGAACCAGCGCCCGACCATCGCCCAATTCGCGAGCGGGATGCCGAGCGTGCGGTTGAGCAGCAGGGCCCAGAGATCGAGAATGGCGGTGGCGCCGACGCCGATCACGATGGCGCGGCCGAGAAATTCGAACATGCTTCACCCCTCCGAGCGGTCCCGAAGGCCGCGTCCCCAAGCGAGTCTTATGGAGGGGAAAGCGAGGGAAGAGGTCAACGAAAAGGGCGGCGTCATCCCCATTGCCGGCGCAGGGGCGGCATGCGCCAGGCATGGGCCATCGGTCGCAGGGGGAACCTGGGGCGGCACCATTCGTTTCCTCCGGGACGGCAAGGGGAGCGAGCGATGGCGGTTGCGACGGCGGTGAAGGCGGGCACGAAGGGCGGACATGGCGCAGAGGAACTGCCCTCGGTCACCGTCACCAGCTACAATCTCGAAATCCGCGATGGCGACGGCTTCGTCGGCGACAAGGCGAGCCGGGGCGCCTTCATGGACCATCTCGCCGAATTGCGCGGCCATCTCGCCGAGAACGGCGAGGACCCGCTCGGCGACACCGACGCGGCCCCGAGCAAGTCCGAGCTCGACGAGCTGATCACCAATGGCGAGGCACGGGAGGCCGCGCTGGTGCTCTCCGCGGTCGAGCGCTTCGCCCAGTCGCTGTCCTTCGTGATCCGCCGTTTCCTCCGGCAGAAGGCATGGGCTCCGGTCGAGCGCATCGTCGTCGGCGGCGGCTTTCGCCAGAGCCGTGTCGGCGAACTCGCCATCGCCCGGGCCGGGATCATCCTGCAATCGGAAGGGCATGCGATCGAGCTCGTGCCGGTGCGCCACCATCCCGACGAGGCGGGACTGGTCGGCAGCGCGCATCTCGCGCCGAAATGGATCTTCGAGGCCTATGACAGCCTGGCCGCGGTCGACATCGGCGGCTCGAACATCCGCGCCGGAATCGTCGAGCTGCGCCAGGACAAGGCGCCCGACCTCGCCAAGGCGCGGGTCTGGAAATCCGAGCTCTGGCGCCATGCCGACGAGGAACCGAGCCGCGAGGAGGCGGTGAAGAAGCTCGGCAAGATGCTGCGCGAGCAGATCAGGCTAGCCGAGAAGGAGGGCCTGCGCGTCGCGCCGTTCATCGGCGTCGGCTGCCCCGGCTGGATCGAGGCTGATGGTGCGATCGATCGCGGCGCGCAGAACCTGCCGGGCAACTGGTCGAGCAGCCGCTTCAACCTGGTCGAGAGCATTCGCGAGATGGCGCCAGAGATCGGCGAGCACGAGACCGTGGTGGTGATGCACAACGACGCGGTGGTGCAGGGCCTCAGCGACATGCCGTTCATGCAGGATGTCGAGAACTGGGCCGTGCTGACCATCGGCACCGGCCTCGGCAATGCGAGCTACCGCAACCGGGAGAAGCCCAAGGGCAAGGACGCGGAAGAGAAAGCCGGCAAGGGCAAGAAGGACTGATCTGTCCGTTCTGGCCTCCGTCATCCAGGCTGGAGCGAAGCGGAGCGCCGGAAACCATCATAGGGCACTCCGCTCGACGATGGATCCCGGAGCGGCGGCGCTTCGCGGCTTGTCCGGGATGACGGCACACGCTGCGCAGTAATCCTCAGTCCCGCCTCGCCGGCAGCGCCCACATCAGGCCCCGCGTGATGATCGCCGGGAAGACGGTGAGGTGATCCTCGCCGGGGATGATCTCGCTGGTCAGCGACAGGCCAGGATAGTCGCGCGAGCGCAGCGCCTTCTCGAATTCCTGCATGTCGGCGATCATGTCGAGGTTGCGGCTGAAGCGCGGGTCGTTGGAGGCCTTGTTGACCGTCTCGTAGGAGGCGATCGCCATCAGCACATTCGCCTTCAAGTCCTTGTTGGCGTCGGCATAGGCCTTTTCGCGGGCGAACATCACCTTCTGGTCGAACCAGAGCGAGGGGCTGCCGAGGATGTAGTGCGAGAACATCTTCGGCTCGGTCAAAAGGATGTGGACACCGAACAGCCCGCCATAGGAGTGGCCGGCATAGATGCTGCGATTGGTGTCGGTGCGATAGGTCGCGGCGACGAAGGGCATCAGCTCGTCGGCGAGGAAGCGGCGATACTCCTCCGCTTCGCCGAAGACCGGCGGGCGGCCGGACTCGTCCCTCGTCTTCTCCCCGTTCGGCGTCGGCGTGTAGTCGCGCCGCCGGCTGAACTGCCTAGTATCGCCGACCGCATAGGAAAGTCCGACGAGGATGAACTCCTCCAGCCCCTGGGCGCGGTTGCCGACGCGCTGCGCAATGCTGCGGACCAGCGGGAAGGAATAGTCGCCATCGCTGACAAACAGCACCGGGAAGCGCCGCCGGGGCGCGGAATGGTAGGATGGCGGCAGGCTGACATAAATCTCGTAGTCGCGCTGCAGCGCCTTGGCGCGGATCGTCCTGACCTCGGTGTCCTTCAGGACGAAGGGGGCGGGATTCGCGGCAGCGGGCGGAGCTGCTGCATTGGTCGCGGCCGCATTCGTGGCGGCTGGGCTTGCCGCGGCGACCGGAGCCTGCGTTTCGGCGGCTGGCTGCGCGAGCGCAGCGGCAGCGCAGAACAGCATGGCGAGCAAGGCAGGCAGGCGTAGCATCCGCCGCATCTCCGACAGGAATGTGCCGGCATCGTGACGGCTTCGGTCCACCGGGCCAAGCCAGATCCGGCCGGTCAGCGCCGCAGTCCCGGGCTCTCCAATGGCAGGCCCTTGGCGCGTGCGGCGAGATAGAGCTCCAGCGCGAGATATTCCGGCGCGCCATAGTCGAACTGCGTCGCCCTGACACCGAGGGAACAGGCGCGCAGGCGCCGATGCAGCGATCCGACGCCGTTCCATTCGAGGCGGTAGGCGGGATAGCCGGTGCTGACGCCATGGCTGATCGTATCGCCACGCAGCTTTTCGCCGACGAGATCGTCATGGCACTGCCGGCAGGAGAGGTTGAGCTGGCCCTGCCGGCGCTCGTAGAAGGCCCGGCCGGCTTCGAGATAGGGCTTCGCCGCGCCATCGGTCGTCACGCTCATAGGCTGGCCGCGCGAGAGCGAGGCGACATAGGCAGTGAGGCCGAGCAGTTCGGGACTCTCATAGCCAAAGGCCGCCTGCTTCTGGCGCTGCGTCCGGCATTGCTCGATACGCCCTTCGAGATTGAGCAATTTGCCGCTGCCGGCATCGACCTGCGGATAGCGGGTCGCGGCGCCTTTCAGGCTCCGCCCCGGCTCGGCATGGCAGGCGATGCAGGCCGGTGTCTCGCCGCTGCGCCGGCTGAACAGTTCCTCGCCCTGCTCGACCCAGAGGAAGCCGGGATTGCGCGCCTCGTCGGATTGCTGCCGGCGCATCTCCGGCGAGAGGAAGGCGCTGCCCGGCTTGATCTCCTGGGCTGTTGCTGCGGTGGTCGCAAGCAATAGACCGGCGAACAGGGCTGCGCGTGTCGTCACTGGCTCCTCACGTCACGACGAGGCGCGCGGTGCGGGTGAAGACCGCGCCGCCATCCTCGCGCCATTCGAAGACGAGGTCGCCGGTCTCGACCGCGCGGGTGGTGAAGCTGACGAAGGGGTTGGCGGAGACGCCGGTGTGCATGTCGTAGCGAAAGACCGGTTCGCCGGCATAGGTCACGGTCAGCCGGTTGAGGATTTTGCGCGGCACGATGCGCCCCTCTGCATCGACCTGGCCGCCGCGATCCATGGGATGGCGGACGAGAACCCGGATCTCGACGATCTCCCCAGCCTTGGCCTCGGCGGGCATGGTGATGCGGGCGTTGAACGTCGACATGAAGTCAGCCTCCGTCGATGCAGGCGCTGAGCGTCACCACGATATCGGCATCGCTCATGATGTAGCCGCCGCGGCTGAGGGCGGCGACGACCGCGACCTTCTGCGAGGTCGCGAGACGCAAGGTCGCTGATATCCGGGCACGGCCGCTCCGCGGCGAAAGATGAAAACGCGCCACGTCGGGATAGGGGTTCTTCTCGGCGATGACATGAATCCAGCGGACATGATCCTCTTCGGTCATCGGGCTGTCGATGCCGATCGCGACATCGACCGAATTGCCGTTCTCGACCAGTTGCGGGATATCGAAGACGATGCCGCCGCGGACCGGCGTCGCGCCCTCCGTCACCCTGGCGATCAGCTCGGCCAGCGGCGTCTGCGTGGCGGGGAACGCCGCGCTGGGCAGGGCCGCGAGCGCGAGGCCAGCCGACCCGGCGGCGAGCAGCTGGCGGCGCGAAGGCTCGCGCTCACGGGGTGCGCAGGCTGGCGAGATAGGCGACGACATCCTCGATCTCCTGGGCGTTCAGGGCCGGCAGACCGCGAAATTGCGGGGCAACGTCTCGCAATCCTTCGGTGCGGAAATAGGGCGGCATCACGGTTTTCGGGTTGAGCAGGCTGGCATCGACGAGGCGCAGCCGCAGCTGGCCGACATCGAGCCTGGCGCCGGCGCCCGCGAGCGCCGGGCCGATCGTGCCCTGGAAAGGCTCGCCCGGCTCTGGCACCTGGTGGCAGATCAGGCAGTTGCCGCGCGTCCGGTCGAGCACGACCGCCCGGCCTCGGGCGGCGTCGCCGGAGACGCCACCGAGCGCGGCCGGGATGGCGTCGCCGGCGATCGCATAGGGTTCAAGCGCGCTCGCGGGAGCAGCGAGAAGCGTTGCCAGGACAAGCGCTAGTCGTCCCGGGCGGCCGCAGGTCGACCCGGGATCCATGCCTGAGCACGTCAGGTCAGCGTTCCGGCATGGATCCCGGCTCTTCGCTTCGCTCCGGCCGGGATGACCTCGTGCTCTTGCGAATGGCAGCTTGCCTCTCGCAGTGTCGAGCAACCTCACGCCTTGCGCAGATCGGTGTGGCGAAGCGGCATGGACCGCACGCGCTTGCCGGTGGCGGCGAAGATCGCGTTCAGCACGGCTGGGGCCGCGACCGCGATGGTCGGCTCGCCGACGCCGCCCCAAAAGCCGCCGGAGGGCACGATCACCGTCTCGACCGCCGGCATGTCCTCCAGCCGCATCACCGGGTAGCTGTCGAAATTCTCCTCGACGATGCGCCCGTCCTTGACCGTGCATTCGCCGAAGAGCGCGGCGGACAGGCCGTAGACGAAGGAGCCCTCGACCTGCCGCTCGATCTGCGCGGGGTTGACGGCATGGCCCGGATCGGTCGCGGCAGTGATCTTGTGGATCTTGAGCTTGCCCTCGGGGCTGACCGAGACCTCGGCGACCGCCGCGACATAGGAGCCGAAGCCCATGGTTTGGCAGATGCCGCGATAGACGCCATCGGGCGCCTTCGTGCCCCAGCCGGCCTTTTCGGCGACGGCATTGAGCACGGCGAGGTGCTTGGGATGGCTCTTCATCAGCGCGCGGCGGAATTCGAGCGGGTCCTTGCCGGTGGCATGGGCGAGCTCGTCGATGAAGCATTCGAGATAGATCGTGTTCTGGTTCAGGTTGACCCCACGCCAGAAGCCCGGCGGCACATGCGGGTTGCGCATCGCGTGGTCGATCAGGAGGTTCGGGACGGTGTAGCCGATCGAGGCCTCCGGCCCCGGCGGGTTGAGGCCCTGGAAGACGGCCGGGTCGCGGCCGTTCTGGATGTTCTGCGGGAAGATGCCGGCGACGATCGACTGGCCGGAAATGCGCATGTGCAGCCCGGTCAGGTTGCCGTCCTTGTCGAGCGCTCCCGTGAGCTTGCACTGGGTCACGGGGTGGAAGCGGCCATGCAGCATGTCCTCCTCGCGCGACCAGATCAGCTTCACCGGCGTGCCGGGAATCTGCTTGGCGATGGCGACGACCTGGCGGACCCAGTCATGCACTGCGCCGCGTCGGCCGAAGCCGCCGCCGAGGTCGATCTTGTAGGCCTCGCATTTCGCCAGCGGCAGGCCGGAGGCCTCGGAGGTCGCGGCGAGCGCAGCCTCGCCGTTCTGGGTCGGCGTCCAGACCTCGCAGCGCTCCGGCGTGTAGAGCGCCGTCGCGTTCATCACCTCCATGCAGGCATGGTTCTGGAACGGGTAGGAATAGACCTGCTCGACGGTCCGGGCCGCGCCGGCGATCGCCGCCTTGACGTCGCCGACCTGGTTGCCGACGGCAGCCTGGGGCGCGTCGAGCCCTTCCTTCAGCCAGGCGGCGATGCTCTCGCTCGAGACCTTGGCGTGCTCACCCTCGTCCCAGACGATGGGCAGCGCGTCGAGCGCGGTCTTGGCGCGCCACCAGGTGTCGGCGACGACCGCGACGGCGCTGTCGCCGACCGGCAGGACATGCTTCACGCCCGGCATGTCCTTGATCTTGGCGGCGTCGAAGCTCTTCACCTTGCCGCCGAAGACCGGGCAGTCCTTGATCGCGGCGTTGAGCATCCCCGGCAGCTTGAAATCCATGCCGTAGATTTTCTTGCCGTTGGTCTTGTCGGCGGTGTCGAGCCGCTTCAGCGGCTTGCCGGCGATGGTCCAGTCCTTCGGATCCTTCAGCGGCACCTCGGTCGGGGGCGAGAGCTTCGCGGCGGCGGCCGCGACCTCGCCATAGCGCAGCGAGCGGCCGGACGCCTTGTGGCTGATCACGCCCTTGGCGACGCTGCATTCGGCGGCCGGCACCTTCCACTCGGCGGCCGCGGCCTGGACCAGCATGATCCGCGCGGCCGCGCCGCCCTTGCGGACGTAGTCGTGGGATTCGCGGATGCCGCGGCTGCCGCCGGTCGAGAAATTGCCCCAGACGCGGTTGCGCGCGAGATTCTGGCCGGGCGTCGGATACTCGGTCGTGACCTTGGCCCAGTCGCATTCCAGCTCCTCGGCGACGAGCTGGGCGAGGCCGGTCAGCGTGCCCTGGCCCATCTCGGACCGGGCGATGCGGATCACCACCTTGTCGTCGGGCTGGACGACGACCCAGGCATTGATCTCGGGCGTCGCGCCCTGGGCCCGGGCCTCGTCGGCGAAGGGCACGGAAAAGCCGAAGGTGAAGGCACCGGCGGCGGCGGCCGAGCCGGCGAGCAGGCTGCGGCGGGAGAGCTTCATCTCGACGGCAGAGGCGGATGTCATGGCGTCCTCCAGAATCTGGTCGGCGCGGGCGAGGCGAACGGCCATGCGGCGGATCGCGATCGAGCCCGGCGCTGTGAACGGGAAAGTGGGTTCAGCCGCGGCCGAGTTCGCCGCCGGCGGCGACCTGCTGGATGGCGGCCTTGACGCGGTTATAGGTGCCGCAGCGGCAGATATTGGTCATCTCGGCCGCGATATCGGCTTCCGACGGCTTCGGGTTGGCTTGCAGCATGGCGGCGGCGGCCATGATCATGCCGCTCTGGCAGAAGCCGCATTGCGGCACGTCATGCTCGATCCAGGCCTTCTGGAGCGGATGGTTGCCGTCGGGGGACAGCCCCTCGATGGTGATGATCTTCTGTTCGGCGGTGACGGCGCTCACCGGCATCGAGCAGGAGCGAGTGGCGACACCGTCGATATGCACGGTGCAGGCGCCGCACTGGGCGACACCGCAGCCATATTTGGTGCCGGTCAGGCCGATCTGTTCGCGGATTACCCAGAGCAGCGGCGTGTCGCCGTCGACCTCCACATCGATCATCTTGCCATTGATGGTAAGCTTAGCCATCGCAAACCTCCCGGTTTCGATTCCAGAGCTGGCGAGAGAGCCAGCGCGCCTCGCCGTTCGGTCGCCCGGCCGCTTCAGGGCCGGATTTATATTGGTCGAAATACAAACTCAGTTGGGGAGGGAGCGCCAGTGCCCCTGCGGCATGGCGGCGATCACGGTCTCGCGGGGGGCGCGAAGCCGACGCAAATCGCGCAGGCGACGGGGTTCCGCCATCATGCTGTCCGGTTTCTTGCGGAAAAGGCGCTGCATGACCGCAGCCACCCGGCTCGCTTTCACGGGAATGTGATGCCCTTGTCCGATCCTCGCCATCCGGCGCGGCTTTGCCGCGACGCCGGCCTGCAACCGCTTTTCTTCGGAATGCTTGATTTCGCTGCGCGGCGGTGGCGAGGCTGCGCAAGGACGCGAATCAGCCCGGCGGGATCGGAATGCCAGTGACGTCGCAAGCCCGTTACGCCTTCGTGCCGCTGGCCGGCCGGCTCGGCGCCTTGCTGGTCGCGCTGTTCCTGCTGCTTCCTTTGGCGGCGCTGGCACAGCCGGCCGACCCGGCCTCCGCCCGCGCCAAGGTCGATTCGATCAGGGGCGAGCTGACCCAGATCGAGACCGTGCTCAACAACCCCGCTGCCTCTGAAGCGGAGTTGCAGCGGCAAAGGCTGCGTCTGCAGCCCCTGCTGGAACAGATCCGCATCCTGGCCGACGAGCAGGCGCCGCGTTTCGAGCAGGCGAAGACGCGGCTCGACCAGCTCGGCCCGAAGCCCGACGCCAAGGCCCCGCCCGAGACTGCCGATGTCGCCCGCGAGCGCGAAGCCCGCGAGAAGGGCTTCTCTGAAGCCGACGAACTGCTGAAGCTCGCTCGCGCCACCGTGCTTCAGGCCGAGCAATTGCAGACCTCGATCAGCGATCTCAGGCGCGAGCGCTTCGCCAAGATGCTGTTCGCGCCCGGGCCTTCGCCGCTGAGCCCCGAGACCTGGACCGCGACGGTCACGACCTTGCCGTCCGACCTGCGGGCCTCGCACCTCGTCTTCGGAGACTGGCTTTCGGTCTTCAGCGACGCCTTGCTGAGCCCGCGCGGGGTGATCGTTCTGCTCGGCTTCATCGGCGCGATCGGCCTCTATGTCGCCCGCGCGCGCTATCTGCCGCGCTTGAGCGGGCGCCTTGCCGCCAGCGAGACCGACAGCGGAGTTCATTGTCTCTACAGCGCGCTGGTCCGGCTGATCGCGCGCGCGGCGCCGCCTGCGCTGGCGAGCTGGCTGATCTATGCCGCGTTCAACACAGCCGGCCTGCTGCCGCCGCGCATCCAGCCGGTGATCCTCGCCATCGTCTACGGGCTCGCGCTCTTCGCCTTCGTCCAGGCGCTGGCGGATGCGCTGTTCGCCCCGGGAGAGCCGCAGCGCCGCCTGGTCAGCGTGATGGAATCGACGGCCCGGACCGTGGTCTGGATGGCCGGCTGGCTCGCCATCGTCATGGGTGTCGGCAAGGTGCTGGAGGCCTGGCTGCAGGCGATCGCCGCCGGGCTGACGCTGTCGATCATCGTGCGCAGTGTCGTCGCCTCCTTCTTCGCGCTGACGCTGGTCGTCGGGCTCTACCGGTTGCGCGACAATGACGAGATCGAGCAGGAGGCCTGCCTCGGTCCCTATGTCCCGGTCGACGGCGCCAGTCTCGGTCCGGTCCGCATCCTGTCCTGGGTGGTCGGGCTTGCCATCATCCTGGCAGTGCTTCTCGGCTATGTCGTGCTCGCCACCTTCCTGACCGAGCAGGTGCTCTGGCTGGGCATCCTCGCCGGCCTCTTCGTGCTGCTGATGCAGCTCATCGAGCTCGGCATCGGCAATCTCTTGACCGGTGACGGACGGTTCGCGCTGAGCCTGCGGGCGGGTATCGGCCTGCGGGCAGCGACCCTGCAGAAGATCGCGGTGGTGCTGACCGGCGTGCTCAAGATCGTGCTGATCGTCGTGATGATCATGCTGGTCCTGGCGCCCTGGGGGCTGGAATCGACCGATCTGCTGACCTCGCTGCGGGCGGCGTTCTTCGGCTTCCAGATCGGCGGCGTCACCGTTTCGCTGTCCTCGATCTTCTTCGGCGCGCTGATGTTTGCGCTCGGGCTCGCCGCGACGCGCTCGCTGCAGGGCTGGCTGAACGAGAAGTTCCTGCCGACGACCAAGCTCGACACCGGCCTGCGCAATTCGATCACCACCGCGGCCGGCTATCTCGGTTACACCGCGGCCGTCGCGCTCGCGGTCTCGACGCTCGGCTTCAGCCTGGAGCGGCTGACGCTGGTCGCCTCGGCGCTCTCGGTCGGTATCGGTTTCGGCCTGCAATCGGTGGTGTCGAACTTCGTCTCGGGGCTGATCCTGCTCTGGGAGCGGCCGATCCGGGTCGGCGACCAGGTGCTGGTCGGCGACGCCGAGGGCATCGTCAAGCGCATTAATGTGCGCTCGACAGAGATCGAGACCTTCGACCGCTCGACGGTGATCCTGCCGAACTCGAATCTGGTTTCGGGCGTCGTGCGCAACCGCGTCCGCTCCGACCGGACAGGGCGCGTGCTGATCTCGATCAGCGTGCCGCGTACCCTCGACCCGACCGAGGTTCGTTCCGTGCTGGCCGAAGCCGGCGCCGATCATGGCGACGTGCTGAAGAAGCCGCCGCCGAACGTGCTGTTCAAGAAGATCGGCACGGCGACCCTGGATTTCGACCTGATCTGCGTGGTCGGCGATGTCGACCAGGTCGGGCGCGTCACCAGCGACCTCAACTATGTCATCCACAAGCGCCTCGCCGAGCTCGAGAAGCCGGCTGCGGCGGCCGAGCTGACGGTGAAGGGCCTGGAGGGCATCGAGCAGTCGCTGGGCAGCATCGCAACCGCGGTAGCCGGCGAGCGCAAGGCGCCGCCGCGCTCGGCTGCGGGCAAGGTGAAGGCGAGCCGCTCCCGCGCGGCGAACGACGCCGTGATGGAAGACGCCGAGGAAGCGGTTCCCGCCAAGAACGGCTCCGCGCCGGATGCCGGCAAGGACGAGGCCGGCGGCAAGGACGACAACAAGGAATGATGCGATGCTTTCGTTTTCCGCTCGTCCGCCCCGCGGGCGCGCAATGAGCTGCCCTGCCGCATTGGCCGGCGCCCTCGCGCTCTTCAACATTGCCGGCTGTACCGAGCCGGTGCGGACCCAGCCGGCCTTCTATCGCGATCTCGGCTCGCCTTCGGCCCGCGTCGACGCAGAGGCCGCCCGCGCGACGATCTCGGCCTATCGCCTCAATGCCGGGCTCGCCACGCTGAAGCTCGATCCGGAGCTGATGCAGGCGGCCGAACAGGAGGCGGCGGCGATGGCGGCCGCCGACAAGCCGGCCCAGGCGGACGCGGTCAAGGGGCGGCTCGCACGCGCCGGCCAGCCCGGAGCCGAGGCCAATCTCTCCGCCGGCTACCGGCGGCTGGCAGAGGCCTTCTCCGGCTGGCGCGATTCGCCCCAGCACGACCGGGTCATGAAGGCGCCGAACGCGACCCGGATGGGCATTGCCTCTGCCTATGCGCCGGGCTCGAAGTATCAGGTCTACTGGGCGCTGATCGTCGCGCCCTGAGTGGTTAGGCTAGGTCGGGGCCGGCGTCAGGGCCTGGCGCCGTTGGGCAAGGGCGGGGCGTCGGCCTTCAGCACGATGCCGACGCGGCGGTTGAACGGCAGATAGGGATTGTCCTTGATCAGCGGCTCGGTATCGGCCTTGCCGGTGACCGAGGCGAAGCGCTCGTCGGGCACGCCGGCACTTCCGAGGATCTCGCGGACCGCCGAGGCGCGGCCGACCGAGAGCGACCAGGGATTGCTCGGCAATAGTGTGCCCGGCCGCGGCGTCGCGGTGTGGCCGGAGATGGCGATCTTGTTGGGCATGCGGCGCAGCGTCGGGGCGATGGCGGCCAGCAGTTTGCGCATGTTGGCATTGGGCTGGACCGAGCCTTCGTCGAACATGGCGCGCCCTTCCTGGTCGACGAGCTGGATGTCGAGGCCCGTCTCCGAGACTTCGACCAGGATGTTGCGCGAGAGCTCGCCGATCTCCGGCATCTCGCGCAGGGCCTGACGCAGTGAGGCGGCTGCAAGCGCGAAGCCGCGGTCGTGCGTGGCCGAGATCAGCCCGTCTTCCTTCTGCTGGTTGTGGTTCGGCGCGGTGTTATCGGACGCGTCCTCAATCGGGCGGACAAAGGCGTTCTTGATGTGGGTCTTGGTCGGAATGCCGTCGACCTCGACGATGCCGGCGAGGCGGACGTCCCTTTGCGAGCCGAAGGCGTCGCGCATCGAGCCGGCGACGATCTGCAGCTTCTGCTTGTCCTGGCTCGAATAGGCCGCGACCATCACGAAGAAGGCCATCAGCAGCGCCATCAGATCGGCGAAGGTCACGAACCAGCCGTGACCGCCATGGCCGCCGCGCTTCTTCTTGGCCATCGTTCAGCCGCCCTTCAGCTGGCTTGCGCCATCTCGGCCCGATGATGATCGGGCAGATAGGCCAGCAGCATCTCGCGCACCAGGGTCGGGCTCTTGGCGTCGCGCATCTGCAGCACGCCGTCGATGATCAGCGTGCGCGAAATCTCCTCCTCCTCGAGCTTGATGTGCAGCTTGTCGGCGATCGGCAGGGTGAACATGTTGGCGACCATGGCGCCGTAGAGCGTCGCCAGGAGCGCCGTCGCCATGGCCGGGCCGAGCTTGGAGGGGTCCGACATGTTGGCGAACATGGTGACCATGCCGAGTATAGTGCCGATCATCCCCCAGGCCGGCGCGCAGTCGCCGATGGCGCGATAGACCTTGGAACCTTCGTCGAGCCGCTGCAGGAAGTTGTCGCGGTCACGCTCCATCGTGTCGCGGATGAAGTCCTTGTCGTAGCCGTCGGCGATGTAGCGCAGGCCCTGGGCGAGGAACGGGTCGGAGACCTCGACGTTTTCCAAGGCCACCGGGCCGCTCTTGCGGTTGATCTCGGCGACGCGGGTGATCTCGTCGATCAGCTCGCGCGGATGGGTCGAGCGCATGGTGAAGGCGAAGCGGATGCCCATCGGTAGACCATGTGCGATCACCGAGAAGGGGAAGCGCAGCATGGTCGCGGCGGAGGCGCCGCCGAAGATGATGATCGCGGCGTGCTTGTCCCAATAGGCGGCGAAATTGCCGCCATCGATCATGATCAGCGCGACGACGGTCGCGATGCCACCGATAATGCCTGCGCCGGTCGCGATATCCATGAAAGGCCATCCTGATGCGCGCCGCCGCCGACGCTGCTCGTCCGGCCTCTCGCATGGAGCCGAGGATAGGGGCCGCGGGTTGAAGGAAGCGTTAAGGTTGAGAAACTCCTCACGGCGGGCGGGGCTGGTAGCGGGATACGGCTTTCGCGAAAGCCGGCGGTGCCCGTTTGATTTCGCGCCGGCTTTTCAGCACAACCAGAGTCGCGTCCCCGCGCCGATGCTCTAAGGTCCTGCAATGTCCCTGTTTGCGCTCTATGCCCGCGTGCTCGGCGAACTTGGCCCGGAGAGGCGCCTGGGGCTGATCCTGGCGCTCGCCAACATCGCGCTGGCGGCGGCGGCCTTCGCCGAGCCGATGCTGTTCGGCGCGCTGATCGACAAGCTGACCAGCGTCCAGAATTCCGGCAGCAAGCCGACCTGGAGCGACATCAACCTCCTGATCGCCGCCTGGGTCGGCTTCGGCCTGTTCAACATTGCTGCCGGGGTGTTCGTTGCGCTGTTCGCCGACCGCCTGGCGCATCGCCGGCGCCTCGCGGTGATGGCCAACTATTTCGAGCACGCGCTGACATTGCCGCTCGCCTATCACACGCAGACCCATTCCGGCCGTGTGCTCAAGGTGATGCTGGAAGGCACCAGCGGCATGTGGGCGCTCTGGCTCTCCTTCTTCCGCGAACACTGCGCGAGCTTCGTCGCTCTCTTCATCCTGCTGCCGTTCACGCTCTGGAAGAACTGGCAGCTCGGCCTGCTGCTGATCTGCCTTGTCGTGCTGTTCGGCACGCTCACGGCCTATGTGCTGCGCAAGACCGACAAGCTGCAGAGCAATGTCGAAAGCTATCATTCGAGCCTCGCCGAGCGGGCCTCGGACGCGCTCGGCAATGTCCCGGTGATTCAGAGCTTCACCCGGATCGAGGCTGAGGTGCGCGGCCTGCGCAACACCATCACCAGCCTGCTCGAAGCCCAGATCCCGGTGCTGACCTGGTGGGCGGTGGCGACGGTGGCGACGCGCGCCTCGGCGACGCTGACCGTGCTCTCGATCTTCGTCGTCGGCACCTGGCTCCTGATGCAGGGGCAGACCACGGTCGGCGAGATCGTCACCTTCATGGGTTTTGCCACCATGCTGGTCGGCCGGCTCGAACAGATCGTCGCCTTCGTCAACTTCATCTTCATGCAGGCGCCGAAGATGCGGGAGTTCTTCGAGGTGGTCGACACGCTGCCGGCGGTGCGCGACCTGCCGGGTGCCCCCGATGCCGGCCGGCTGCAAGGCCGCGTCACCTTCGACGACGTCTCCTTCTCCTATGACGGCAAGCGCGCCGCCGTGGCCGACGTCTCCTTCGAGGTCATGCCCGGCGAGACCATCGCCATCGTCGGCTCGACCGGCTCGGGCAAGTCGACGACGCTCGGCCTGCTCCACCGGGCCTTCGACCCGCAATCGGGCCGGATTCTCGCCGATGGCCGGGATATCCGCGAGATCTCGCTGATCTCGCTGCGCCGGAACATCGGCGTCGTCTTCCAGGAGCCGATGCTGTTCGCCCGCTCGATCCGCGAGAACCTCACCGTCGGCAAGCCCGATGCGACGGATGCCGAGATGATGGAGGCGCTCGACCGGGCGCAGGCGACAGAGGTGATGGCGCGCCAGCCCGAAGGGCTCGACACCATCGTCGGCGAGCGCGGCCGCACGTTGTCCGGCGGCGAGCGCCAGCGCCTCTCGATCGCCCGCGCCCTGCTGAAGAATCCGCCGATCCTGATCCTCGACGAGGCGACCTCGGCCCTCGATGCAGCCACTGAGGTCAAACTTCAAAAGGCGCTCGACGAGGTGATGAAAGGGCGCACCACCTTCGTCATCGCCCACCGTCTCGCGACCATCCGCAATGCCGACCGGATTCTGGTCTTCGAGCAGGGACGGGTGATCGAGATGGGCTCCTTCGAGGAGCTGGTCGCCAAGGGCGGCCGCTTCGCGGCGCTGGCGCGGGCGCAGTATCTCGTTACCGACAAGCCGACCGAGGCGAGAGAATCCTCGCTGGCCGGCAAGGGCATCGTCGACGGGTGAAGTCGGGACGCTTTCGGTTACCTGCGAGGTAATCGACCCGCTGCCGCTTGCGAGGCATGGTCCCCGGCATCGCGGGCCGAGGCCCGCTTCGAAAGGGGATCGGACCATGACCGCCTACGCCATTGCCCATCTGCGTGACGTCGATCTCAACGCGGAGATCGCCGATTACATCCGGCGTATCGACGAGACCCTCGTGCCCTTCGGTGGCCGCTTCCTGATCCATGGCGTGACGCCCGAGGTCCTGGAGGGGCCCTGGGAGGGCGATCTCGTCGTCATCGCCTTCCCGGATCGGGAGGCCGCGCAGGCCTGGTACGCTTCGCCGGGCTATCAGGCGATCCTGCCGCTGAGAACCCGCAATTCCCGCAGCGCCGCCTTCATCGTCGCTGGCGCGCCGGAAGGCTATCGGGCGACCGACTTCCTGGCGAAGCTCGGCTGATCGGCTTCAGGCCGCGGGTGGCGGCGCCGTATCGCCATTGCCGACCGGCGCGATCTTCAGCGAGGTCACGCGGTTGCGGCTCTTGCGCATCACCTCGAAGCGGAAGCCGTGGAAGGTAAAGGCCTGGCCGGCATCGGGAATGGCTCTGGCCTCGTGGATGACGAGACCGGCGACCGTCGTCGCCTCCTCGTCCGGCAGGTTCCAGTCCATGGCGCGGTTGAGATCGCGGATCGGCGCGCCGCCCTCGACGATGACCGAGCCGTCGGCCTGCTGGCGCAGGCCGGGCAGGGCGATGTCGTGCTCGTCGCGGATGTCGCCGACGATCTCCTCGAGGATGTCCTCCAACGTCACCAGCCCCATGACCTCGCCATACTCGTCGACGGCGAGGGCGAAATGGGTCTTGCGGGCGAGGAAGGCCTTGAGCTGCTCCGGCAGCGATGTGTTCACCGGCACGAACCAGGGTGAAAGCGCGATCTCGCCGACATCGAGCCTGCCGGCATCGCCGCCGGCGGCATCGAGGGCGCGCAGCAGGTCCTTGGCGTGCAGGATGCCGACGATGTTCTCCGGCTTCTCGCGCCAGAGCGGCAGGCGGGTATAGGGCGAGGCCAGCACCTCACGCACGATCGCCTCGGGGCCGAGATCGAGATTGATCGTCCGCATCTTGGTGCGGTGGATCATCACGTCGGCGACTTCGAGGTCCTTCAGGTCGAGCAGGCCGCTGACCATGTCGCCATCGGCCTTCTCGACCGTGCCCTGCTGGCGCATCAGCTCGACCTGGTCACGCAGCAGCTCATCCGTGGCGAGCACCGGACGCTGCGAATCGATCCGCAGCCCGAACAGGCCGATGCTACGTCGGGCCAACCATTGCAGCAGGCGCAGCGGCGGCCCGAGGATGGCGAGCAGGCGCGCCACCGGCCGGACGAAGAAGAGCGCCGTGCGGTCCGGCTTGGCGACCGCCACCATGCGGGGCGCAAGCTCGCCGAAGACGATGGCGAGCAGCGCGACGACGGCGGCGGCACAGAGCGCGCCCGATGCGCCATGGGAAACCGCGGCCGCATAGGTCGCGAAGGCCGCCGTCGCGGTCTTCACGAGCGTGCGCGCTAGCAGGAGTACGCCGCTCAGCCGCTCGCGGTTCGACAGCGCGCGCAGCGCGATCGCGGCGCGCCGGCTGCCGGCCTTCTCCTGCGCCGTCAAGCGCGCGCGGGAGGTCGCATTGAGCGCTGCCTCGCTCGCGGAGAGGAACCCGGTCAGCAGCAGGCCGAGGACGACGACCGCGACTGCCAGCCAGGGATCGATGGGGACCAGCGCGGCCATTGGCGTGCGATCAGGCTCCCGCGAGTTCGCTTTCGATGAAGCGGCGCACCTCGTCGGCGGGAACGCCCGGCGCGATGAAGCTCTTGCCGATGCCATGGGCGAGGATGAAGGTCAGCGCGCCGCGCTTCACCTTCTTGTCCTGGGTCATCGCCTCGACGATCTCGGCAGCGCTGCCAGTGCCGCCCGGCACGTCCTGCAACCGGGAGGGCAGGCCGACCGAGGTCAGGTGTGCCGCGACGCGCCCGGCATCCTGGCCCGGGCAGAGGCCGAGCCGCTGCGAGAAGCGGAAGGCCAGCGCGAGGCCGATCGCGACCGCCTCGCCATGGACGAGGCGCCTGGAATTATAGGCGGTGAGCCGCTCCAGCGCATGGGCGAAGGTGTGGCCGAGATTGAGCAAGGCGCGGTCGCCGTCCTCGCGCTCGTCGCGCACCACGATCGCCGCCTTGGCGCGGCAGGCGGTGGCGACGGCATGGTCGCGCTCCGGCCCGCCGGCGATGACACGCCGCCAGTTCGCCTCGCACCAGTCGAAGAAGGCGGCATCGTCGATCAGCCCGTACTTCACCACCTCGGCATAGCCGGCCTTGAACTCGCGCTCGCTGAGCGTGTCGAGCAAGGCGGTGTCGCAGATCACCAGCGCCGGCTGGTGGAAGGCACCGATCAGGTTCTTGCCATGGCCGGAATTGATGCCGGTCTTGCCGCCCACCGAGGAATCGACCTGGGCGAGCAGGCTCGTCGGAATCTGGACGAAGCGCACGCCGCGCCGCAGCACCGAGGCGGCAAAGCCCGAGAGGTCGCCGACCACGCCGCCGCCGAGCGCGATGACGAGGTCGTTGCGCTCGATCTTGGCAGCCAGCAGCCCGTCGCAAAGCTCGACGAAGCAGGCATAGGACTTCGAGGCCTCGCCCGGGCGGATGGTCAGGCGGGTCGTCGCGATGCCGGCCTGGTGCAGGCAGCTCTCCAGGGCCGGGGCGTGCAGCTCGGCGAGATTGTCGTCGGTGACGATGGCGGCGCGGGCACCGGGGGCGAGCTCCGCGATGACGCCGGCCGCCTCGCAGAGCTGGTGGCGCCCGATCAGGATGTCATAGGCGCGCTCGCCGAGCGGAACGGGAACGAGAATGCGCTCGACGCGCGCGGCATCTGCTGCTTGCTTGGTCATCGGCTGCTCGTTGCGCGCTCGAGTTCGGCGAGCGCGGCTTCGACGACGACCTCATGCGGGTCGTCGCTGGAAATCACGGTGATGTCGGCCTGGGAATAGACCGGCTCGCGTTCGGCGAGCAGGCGGCGCATCGTCCCTTCCGGATCGGCGGTGCGTAGCAGCGGGCGGTTGCTGCGCTTGCGCACGCGACGCATCAGCACGTCGACATCGGCCTTGAGCCAGACCGAGATGCCGAGCTCGGCGATGCGGGCGCGGGTGTCGGCATTCATATAGGCGCCACCGCCGGTCGCGAGGACCAGGGGGGACCGGGTCGTCAGGATGCGGGCGATGACGCGGCGCTCGCCGTCGCGGAACTCGGTCTCGCCGCGCTGGGCGAAGATGTCGGGGATCGACATGCCGGCCGCCGTCTCGATCTCGGTGTCGGCATCGACGAAGGGCAGGCCGAGACGCGCGCCGAGCCGCTTGCCGACCGAGCTCTTGCCCGATCCCATCATGCCGACGAGCACGACGGAGCGCTGGCCAAGCGCGGCGCGCAGGGCAGCGACATCAAGGGTTTCGACAGTATCCGCCATCAGCATCGCAATGTTTCCTCTTGCCGCTCTAGCATGTGCGATGCCTTGCCGCCACGTCCTCCTGATGCGCCGGAGAATCCCGGTTGCGCCTTGACCTGCCGGAGCGAGTCAGACTGCTACCGGCCGGTGCAAGGGCGAGGAGAAAGCGGCATGCCGAGGCCGGAGCGGGAGGTCGAGATCGCTGCCCTGCGTGCGCCTTTCGTGCTGCTCGATGATCGCAGCACTGGCGCGGGGGCGGCGCTGCTCTATGCCGAGCCGGTGGAGCTGGTCGAGGCACGTGGCCTCGACGAGGTTCCCCAAGCGCTCGCCCGGATCGAAGCCGGGCTGGCATCGGGGCTGCACGCGGCCGGCTTCCTCTCCTATGAGCTGGGCTATGCCTTCGAGCCGCGTCTCGAGGGGCGGATGCCGGAGGGGCGGGCCCTGCCGCTGCTCTGGATCGGATTGTTCCGCGAGCCGCTCGCCCTGGACGGCGCCGCGCTCGACCGGCAGTTCGCCAGCCTCGCCGCGCCGCCGCCGCTGGAAGATCTGGCATTCGGGCTCGACGCCGGGCAGCACGCCGCCGCCGTCGGGCGGGTCCTGGACTATCTGCGGGCCGGAGACGCTTATCAGGTCAACCTGACCTTCCCGGTCCGCTTCCGTTATGAAGGCGACCCGCTCGCGCTCTATAGTGCCTTGCGGGCGAGCCAGCCGGTCGCCCATGGCGGCATCGTCGCGACGGGCGCGGCGACGCTCCTCTCGGTCTCGCCGGAGCTCTTCGTCGAGACCCAAGACGGGCGGGCGACGACGCGGCCGATGAAGGGCACGGTCGCACGCGGCGTGGATGCGGCGGGCGATGCCGCGGCGATGGCGGCCTTGCGGGCCGATCCGAAGCAGCGCGCCGAGAACCTGATGATCGTCGATCTCCTGCGCAACGATCTCGGCCGGGTCAGCGAGATCGGCTCCGTCGCCGTGCCAAAGCTCTTCAGCGTCGAGACCTATCCGACGCTGCACACCCTCACATCGGAGGTGACAGGACGGCTCCGGCCCGGCCTCTCGGCGGGCGAGCTGATCCGGGCGATGTTCCCCTGCGGCTCGGTCACCGGCGCGCCCAAGCTGCGCGCCATGGAGATCATCCGCGAGCTCGAGGCCTGGCCGCGCGACGCCTATACCGGATCGATCGGCGCGATCGCGCCGAATGGCGATCTGCGCTTCAACGTCGCGATCCGCACGGCGAGGCTGCTGCCCGGCGGCGAGGGCGTCTATGGGGTGGGCGGCGGCATCGTCGTCGATTCCGAAGCTGCGAGCGAATTCGCGGAATGCCGGCTCAAGGCCCGGGTCCTGACCGATCTCGCCGAGGATTTCGGTCTGTTCGAGACGCTGCTCTGGTCGCTGGAGGCGGGCTATCGCCGGCTCGATCTGCATCTCCAGCGGCTCGGCAACTCGGCTGCTGAACTGGGTTTTCGCTTCGAGCGTGAGAGGTTGAAGGAGAAACTGGCAGAGCTCGCCGACGGCTTTGGAAACGCGAGGGAGCAGCGTGTTCGCTTCGAGCTGAAGCGCGATGGTTCGGTGATGCTACGGCATATGCCGCTGCCGCCGGAGCAGGGCCGCGCGCTGACGATCGCGATCGCGGCGGAGCGCGCCGATGCCGCCGACCCGTTCGCACGGCACAAGACGACGCGCCGGGCGCGCCATGAGCGCTGCTTTGTCGCTGCCGAGGTGCAAGGCTGCGACGACGCGCTCCTGCTCAACCGCCAGGGCTTCGTCACCGAGACGAGCCGAGCGAACGTCTTCCTCGAGCGCGACGGGCTGCTGCTGACGCCGCCGGCCGCCCATGGACTGCTGCCGGGGGTGCTGCGGGGCGAGCTGCTGGAGGCCGGCAGCGCACGGGAAGCGGCGCTGCGGATCGAGGATCTGGCGGGCGAGGCGCGCTGGTTCGTCGGCAGCAGCCTTCGCGGCCTGCGGCAGGCGCGCCTGATCGCCGACGATCCAAGGCTTGCATCTGCGGTGGCGGATCGGGAATAACCGACAGGGTTAACAAGGAAATCGCCGGCCGTGCCGACGCTGTTCAAGTTCTTGACTTTCCTCGCTGTGATCGGCGGGCTGGTGTTCGGCGGCATGGTCGCGCTCGTCACCTTCGTCAAGCCGGAGCCGCGCGAGATGGTCGAGGTGATCCCGCCCTCGAAGCTGCAGAAATGAGCCGCGGATGACCCGGCAAGCGCGCGCCTGGGTGAACGCCTTCCTCGACATGCTCGCTGCCGAGCGCGGCGCGGCGAAGAACACGATCGAGGCCTATCAGCGCGATCTCGACGATTACCTCGAATTCGCCGCCGGGCATGGCGGCCCGGCAGACGTCGCAGCCGCCGATATCCGGGCCTTCCTGGTCGAATTGTCCGAGCGCGGCCTGAAGGCCTCCTCGGCGGCGCGGAGGCTCTCGGCGGTGCGGCAGTTCCACCGCTTTCTCTACACCGAAGGCCTCGTCGGCAGCGATCCGACCGCGGCGATCGAGGGGCCCAGGCTCGGGCGGCCCTTGCCGAAGGTGCTGTCGGTGGCCGAGGTCGACCGGCTGATCGCGACCGCCCATCAGGCGGCGGAGCGGGAAGGCCAGTCGCCGGCGGCACAGGCGCGTAGCCTGCGGATGCGCTGCCTGATCGAGATGCTCTACGCCACCGGCATGCGCGTTTCCGAGCTGATAGCGCTGCCGCTCTCGGCCGCGACGACGCGCGAGCGCTTCCTGGTGGTGCGCGGCAAGGGCGACAAGGATCGGCTGGTGCCGCTCAACGAGGCGGCTCGGCTGGCGGCCGCCGCGCATCTCGCCTTCTTGCGCGAGCAGGGCGATGCCGGCGGCCGCTGGCTCTTTCCCTCCGACGGCGAGAGCGGGCATCTGACGCGGCAGGCCTTCGGGCGCGATCTCAAGTCGCTCGCGGCGGCGGCGGGGCTGTCACCGGCCAAGGTCAGCCCGCATGTGCTGCGTCACGCCTTCGCCAGCCATCTCCTGCAGAACGGCGCGGATTTGCGCGTGGTGCAAGAACTGCTGGGCCATGCCGATATCGCCACCACGCAGATCTACACGCATATTCTCGACGAGCGCTTGAAGAGCCTGGTGCGCGACCTGCACCCGCTGATGGATGGCGAGGGTTAGTACCGGCGCGCTCAGGCCTTGGCCGGCTTGTGCTCCAGCAGAATCTGGCCCTGCTTCTCGACACCGAGACGCAGCTTCTCGGCGAAGACAGCGAGCATCCAGGGCAGCATCACCTCGACGCGGACGAGGCTGTCCTCGATATCGAGCTTGCCGTTCACAGTCTGGCCGAGGGCGGCGACGCCGAAATGCAGCGTGTCGCCCTGCCAGTCCTCCTGCGTGAGCTGCATGTGCAGCGTGCCGAGCTTGTCGCGGACCTTGTCGACGCCGCCCTGGAGACGCGCCCGGGCCGCCTCGCGCCCGAGCGTGTGGGAAACTGTGATGGTGACGGGGCGTTTCATCATCGGCGGCTCCGGCTCATGCCTTTGGGCTGTCGCTGTCCCAGAGATGCGCATCGCCGCGCGCAGTTGCAACCCGCCGGGCAGTTCCAGCGGGGCGGAGCGCACGGCGCCGGCTGGCTGATCAGTTGCTATGGGCCTGGAGAGCCTGCTGGCCCTCCTGGGTCACGTTCCAGCGCTCGTCGCCGGGCTCAGCCAGGCCGCGTCCCTGAAGCAAGCGCAACATCGCTTCGCCGAAGATGAAGCGGCGGGTTTCTTCGTTGATGCTCTCGAGCGCGATCCACTCGGGATCGGTCATCACGGGTGCCTGCGTGTTCGTCGCGGTCTCGGCCATTGACGGTCCTCCTCCGTGCCGTTTGTTGCGGTCAGGGGGAAAATCGCGAGCAATCTTGGAGAGCTTGTGGCGTTGGCAGGGTATCCCTGAGGCAAATGCCGGCGGTTTTCTCGCTTTCGGCTCAGCCGAGGGGCAGGCGCAGGCCAGCTTCGGCCGCGCAGGCCTTGAGCGTCAGCAGGATTGCTCCCACGTCGGTGTCGACGCCGTGGCGTTGCAGGCACGGTACCAGGATCGCCGCCTCGGCATAGCCGGACAGGCCGACCACCGGGCAGGCGATGTCGGTGACGGCGAGGATGTCGCGGCTCGGCGCGATGCGGTGGCCGAGCTCGCGGATTTCGGCGAAGACCGCCTCGGTCTCCGGCAGGTCGAGGCGCTGGCGGAACTCCGGCTCGGCTTCGCGCATCAAAGCCCGCCGCCGCGCCTCCGACTGGAAGGCGAGGATGAGCAGGCCGGAATTGGCTTCCAGCGCCGGCCTGCCATAGCCCGGCCGGACGATGACGCTGGCATCGAGATGGCCGGCCGTCGTCGCCAGCACCACGGTCTGCGCCCGGCTGAGGACGACGAGATGGGCGGCCTGGCCACTCTCCTCGCTGAAGCGCTCCATCAGCGGCAGCACGGCGGAGGTCAGCTGCTTACCGCCCGGCGTCCTGATCCCGAGGTCGAACAGGCGGCGCGACAGGCCGAGCCGGTCGGTTCCCGCCTCGCGTTCGAGATAGCCGCGCTGCTGCAGCACGAAGACCATCCGGAAGATCTCGCTCTTCGAGCGCCGCAGCCGCTCGGCGATCGTGCGCGTCGAGAGCGGCTCGCCGACCTCGGCCAGGAGCTCGAGGATATCGAGGCCCTTTTCCAGCGCCGGCGCGGCGTAGGAGGCCTTGTCGTCAGGTTCGGCTTCGACGGGATCGCTCATGACGCCCATACCGGTCTGGTTTCATATATGAAGCTTGACATCAAATAAGAAGCCAATCTAGCCTCCCCGTAAAGAGGGAGAGAAATGACGCCATTGCCGCAGCAAGCGTGGGCAGTCCTTCGGCACCGGACCGCCGGTCCGCGGGCCTGGTGGGCCTGACGCGATGAAGTACGGTCTTCAGTTCCGCGACGTCTTCGCCGCCTGGGAGTCGATCCTCGAGGGCGTCTGGATCACGCTGCTGCTCTCCGGGGTCGCCATGATCGGCGGCCTGGCGATCGGCGTCCTCTGCGCCGCGGCGCGCGTCTACGGTCCGGGTTGGCTGCGCCGCCTCGTCGGCGCCTATGTCGAAATCATCCGCAACACCCCGCTGCTGGTACAGCTCTTCCTGATCTTCTTCGGCCTGCCGAGCCTCGGCCTGCGGCTCGACGGCCTGACCGCGGCGATGATCGCGCTGGTGATCAATCTCGGTGCCTACACCACCGAGATCGTGCGCGCCGGCCTGGAGGCGGTGCCGAAGGCGCAGATCGAAGCCGGCCACTCGCTCGGGCTCTCCGGCCTGCAGGTCTTCCGCTACATCGTGGTCTTCCCGGCGCTGAAGGCGATGTTCCCGGCGCTGGCCAGCCAGTTCGTGCTGATGATGCTGGCGACCAGCGTCGTCTCGCAGATCTCGGTGCAGGACCTGTTCCATGCCGCCTCGATCGTGCAGTCGCGCACCTTCCGCGATTTCGAGGTCTATACCGTCATCGGCGTGCTCTATCTCTCGCTCGCCTTCGCCTTCCGGGGCCTCTTCGCGGTGATCTACCGCCTGGCTTTCGTGCAGCGATGATCAGAGAATTCGGCTTCATCGACGTGATGTACCTCGTCGGCGCGGCACGCTGGACGCTGCTGCTGACCGTCACCGCCTTCGCCGGCGCCTCCGTCCTCGGCCTGGCGATCGCGATCGCGCGCATCCTGCCGTTCGCGCCGGTGCGCTGGATCGCCGCCGGCTATACTCACATCGTCCAGGGCACGCCGCTGCTGGTCTGGCTGTTCCTGATCTTCTTCGGGCTGCCGCTGATCGGAATCTCGGTCAACCCCTGGCTCGCCGCGGCCGTCGGCTTCTCGGTCTATGGCAGCGCCTTCCTCGGCGAGATCTGGCGCGGCGCGCTGGTCTCGATCGCCAAGACGCAATGGGAGGCCGGCGCCTCACTCGGCCTCTCCATGGCGGAGCAACTGCGCTACGTCATCATTCCGCAGTCGGTACGGGTCGCGATCCCGCCGACCGTGGGCTTCCTGGTCCAGTTGATCAAGAACACCTCGCTCGCGGCCGTGATCGGCCTGGTTGAGCTGACCCGCGAGGGTCAGCTGACTGCGGCGGGCACCTACAAGCCCTTCGCGGTCTACATCACCGTCGCCTGCATCTATTTCCTGATGTGTTTCCCTCTGACCCAATGGAGCCGCTCGCTCGAGCGGAAGCTCGATGTCGCTCGTTGAAATCCGGGAGATCAGCAAGAGCTACGGCGCCGTCCAGGTGCTGAAGGGCGTCTCGCTCGATGTCACCAAAGGCGAGGTCGTCGCCGTGATCGGCCGCTCAGGCTCCGGCAAAAGCACCCTACTACGCTGCGTCAACGGGCTGGAGGTGATCCAGGCCGGCACGATCCGGGTCGACGGCGTCCAGGTGAACGACCCGGCGACCGATCTGCGCAAGCTGCGCCAGCAGGTCGGCATCGTCTTCCAGAGCTTCAACCTGTTTCCGCATCTCTCGGTTTGCGACAACATCACGCTTGCGCCGCGGGTGGTGAAGAAGCAGGCCCCGGAGCAGGCCCGCGAGATCGCCCGCGACGTGCTGCGCCGCGTCGGCCTCGAAGGCAAGCTCGACGCTTTCCCGTCGCAGCTTTCCGGCGGCCAGCAGCAGCGGGTCGCCATCGCCCGCTCGCTCGCCATGCAGCCCAAGCTGATGCTGTTCGACGAGGTCACCTCGGCGCTCGACCCGGAACTGACGGGCGAGGTGCTGAAGGTACTGGAATCCGTGGCGCAGGAGGGGATGACCATGATCCTCGTCACCCACGAGATGGGGTTCGCCCGCCGATTCGGCTCGCGCGTCGTGTTCATGCACGAGGGCCGGATCCACGAAGAAGGCCAGGCCGCGGCGGTGCTCGCCGAGCCGCAGACGCCCGAGCTCAAGACCTTCCTCAGCGCCGTGCTGCACTGAGGCGAAGAAACCAGTTCCGGTCCACGAGGGGAGAAAACACATGCGTAAGCTGTTTGCAGGTCTGGCGGCCATGGCTATCGCCGCCTTCGGCGCCGCCGAAGCCCGCGCCGACAAGCTCCAGGACATCCTGTCCAAGGGCGTGGTCCGCATCGGCGTGCCGCTCGACGCGCCGCCCTTCGGCTCGCAGGACGCCAACCGCAAGCCGATCGGCTTCGACATCGAGTTCGCCGAGATGGTCGCCAAGGGCCTCGGCGTGAAGCTGGAGATGCAGCAGATCACCGGTGCCAACCGCATTCCGTTCCTGCTCACCGACAAGGTCGACATCGTCATCTCGGTGATGGGCCTGTCGCCCGAGCGCGCGCGCCAGATCCAGTTCACGGCGCCCTATGCCAACACCTTCCTTGCGGTCTACGGGCCGAAGTCCTCGACGGTGAACAGCGCAGCGACGCTCGGCTCGGCCCGCATCGCCGCCGCCAAGGGCACGACGCAGGAACTCGCCATCACCGAAGCCGCCCCGAAGGCGAACGTGATGCGCACCGAGGACGACGCCACTGCGGCGGCGGCCTACATCACCGGCCAGGCCGATCTGCTCGCCACCAACTCGATCGTCGCCCAGGCGCTCGCCAAGCAGAACCCGAACAAGGAGTTCGAGCGCAAGTTCACCATCCGCCGCAGCCCGGCCCATATGGGCGTGCAGATGGACCAGCACAATCTGGTGCGCTGGCTCGACGGCTTCATCTTCTTCAACAGCCTGAATGGCGAGCTCGACCGGCTGCACAAGAAGTATCTGGACATGCCGATGGATCCGCTGCCGACCCTCTGAGCAGCTTTCCTTCTTCGGCCAGGCACTTCGTGCCTGGCCTCCTTTCTTTTCCGGCGAAACCACGGGGCCGATCGGCCCCGATCGCCCTTTCGCGTCCGCGAGCCCGCCATGACCAGTTCCCGCCAGAAGACCGCCTCACGCCCGTCCTCAGCCTTCCTGACCGTCGACCCCGAGAAGAACGGCAAGCAGGTCGGCTTCCTGATGATCCCGCATTCGCCGCATGACGACGCCTGGGGCGCGACGCGCATCCCGGTCGCGGTGATCAAGAATGGCGAGGGCCCGACCGCGATCCTCGAAGGCGGCAATCACGGCGACGAATACGAGGGGCCGATCGCGATCTGCGAGCTGATCCGCGATCTCGATCCCGGCCGCGTCCAGGGCCGGCTGATCCTTATGCCGGCCAACAACGTCCATGCGGTGATCGCCGGCCAGCGCACCTCGCCGGTCGACGGGCTGAACTTCAACCGCACATTTCCGGGCGATCCGCGCGGCACCATCACCCAGCAGATCTCGGCCTTCGTCAACGACCAGATCATGCCGCTCGGCGACGCCTTCCTAGACCTTCATTCGGGCGGCTCCTCGCTCGACATCATCCCGAGCGCGATCGTCGAGCCGACCGATGATCCCGAACTGCACAAGCGCAATGTCGCGGCGGTCCAAGCCTTCGATGCGCCGATGACGGTGGTGATCTCCAATCTCGGCGAGCCGCGCACCGCCACCGCCGCGGCCTGCCGCAATGGGCTCGTCACGGTCGGCACGGAGATGGCCGGCGCCGGCACGGTCTCGCTCGAGGCGCTGAAGGTCTGCCGGCGCGGCGTCGCCAATGTGCTCGACCACCTCGGCATCGTCGCGCTCGAAAAGCGCGAGCCGAGGCGCGGCGACGCCCAGGTGCTCGAGCTGCCGGGCACGGCCGCCTATGTTTACGCCACCGCCGACGGCGTCTTCGAGCCGTTCCACGCCAATGGCGAGAAGGTCAGCGCCGGCCAGCCGGCCGGCCGGATCCACTGCACCTGGGATCCGACGCGCCCGCCCGAGACGCTGCACTATGCCGCCGACGGCATTCTCTACGGCCGGCGCCAGCCGGGCCGGGTCAAGCCGGGCAATTGCTGCCTGATCGTCGCGGCGCCCTACCGGGGGACGCTGTCGTGATCGGCCTCGAAGACATCCAGGATGCGCGCTGGCGCATCGCGCCGCATATCCGCAAGACGCCGCTGCTGCCCTACGCCCATACCAGCACGGGCGAGGATTTCGGCGGCAGCGTCACGCTGAAGCTGGAATTGCTGCAGGCGGCAGGCTCGTTCAAGGGCCGCGGCGCGATGAACCGCCTGCTGACGCTCTCGGCCGAGCAGCTCAAGGCGGGCGTCGTCACCGCCTCCGGCGGCAATCACGGCCTCGCCATCGCCCGTTCGGCCCATGTGCTCGGCGCCAAGGCCAAGATCTTCCTGCCTTCCAATGTCGTCGCCGACAAGGTCGCCAAGCTCAAGAAGTGGGGCGCCGACGTCGAGATCGTCGGCGCGGTCTGGGACGACGCCAATGCCGCGGCGCTCGCCCATGCGCAGAAGACCGGCGCGACCTATGCCCATCCATTCAGCGACCCGGTCGTGGTCGCCGGCCAGGGCACGCTCGGTCTCGATATCCTCGACGAGATGCCCGAAGTCGACGTCATCCTCGTCGCGATCGGTGGCGGCGGCCTGATCACCGGCCTCTCGACTGCCGTGAAGGCGCTCCGGCCGAAGACCCGCATCATCGGCATCGAGCCCTATGGCTCGCCGACGCTGCATGCCTGCCTCGCGGCCGGCAAGCTGGTGACACTCGACAAGCTCGAGACCCGGGTCGCCACCATGTCGTGCCGCCAGACCGACCAGGCGATCTACGAGGCTGCCGCCAGGAATGTCGACGAGATCGTGCTGGTCAGCGACGAGGAGATGGAGGCGGCGGCACGCTCGCTCTGGTTCGAGTTCGGTCTTGCGGCCGATCTCTCGGGCGCGGCGGCGGTCGCAGCCCTGCAGTCGAAGCGCTTCGTTCCGGAGCCCGGCAGCAAGGTCTGCGCGCTGGTCTGCGGCGCCGGGACGGACGGGACGGGTGCCTGAGCCTCAGCGCGCGACGCTGAGGCCCTCGACGCCGTGCTTGCGGATCAGGGCCTCGATGAAGCCCGACGCTTTCGCCGCCTCGACGAAGCGGGTGAGATAGGCCACCGCCTCGGCCTTCGGCCGGGGCACGCCGATCGCCTGCTGCACGGTCATGAAATGGCCGTCGAGCAGGCGTGTCCCGGGGATCGCGGCGCGGTCGGAAATGAGGCGTGGCCGCAGGCCGGCCAGGGCTTCGAGCTTCTGCTCGACGAAATCCACGGCGGCCTCGTCGAGGGTGCCGGAGCGGATCAGGGTCGCCTTGCGGATATGGCGGTCGAGCCAGAGCCCGTAGGCGGCGCGGCCGGTCACGGCAATGCGGACGCCATCCGCGTCAACGTCGGCAATCCGGCGCAGCGGCGAGGCGTCCCGCACGAGATAGGTCGCCTCGATCTCGGCATAGGCCGGGGTGAAGCCGATGGTCTCGGCCCGCTGCGGTTCGGCGCCGATCAGCCCGACATCCCATTCGTCGCGGAGCGCCGCATCGGCGAGCAGGCCGGGATTGGCATAGGGCACATAGCGCAGGCCGGTCCCGAGATGCCCGGCCAGTGCGCGCGCCAGATCGGGCGAGACGCCTTGCGGCTCGCCTTCCGGGGACCGGCTCGAAACCAGCAGGAAGTTCGAGAGGTTGATGCCGGCGCGCAGCATGTTGCCGGGCGCCAGGTGCTCGCGAGTGGCGGGGGAGAGCGTGCCGATATCCGGGCGAAATTCCATCGTATTCTTCCTGCAGCTGCGAGCCGCGCAGTTATGCGCCTAGCGCTGCCGCATGGGCAAGCTGGCCCTGCGTCATGCCTTCAGGGCTTGCCTTGTCGGTAAATGGCCTCTACCTCGCTGGGTGATCGCTCGCTTGCCCTGCTGACGGCCGCAGACGCGGCCCCGCGCCCATGCGCGTCAAGGAATTTCCGGCGCGTCGCGACCGCCGAGCGTCCAACCGACGAACAGGATTTGGTATGTCCCGCAAGAAATCGAAGCCGCTCGATGCAGAATTCGTCATGTTCGACGTGTTCTACGAAGATGGCTCGCGCACCTCGAACCGGCGCGTGCCGAGCAATCTCCTCGGCGGGCTCGACGGCGACGAGCCGGCGCGCGACGCGATCATCGAGCAGGATCGCGTGATCGCGGAGAAATCCGGCAAGCCGAGCCTAGCGATCTCGTCGATCGTGCGTTCCGGAAAACCGACGGTCGAGAAAGCCGGCAAGGACAAGTCCGGGCGCAAGGGCGGCTAGTTCCCGCGCCCGACCTCGTCTTCGGGGCTCAGCGCTTCGCCGCGCGCCGCTTCGCCGGCTGGGGCGTGCTGCTGCCGGTGAAGAGCGAGCCGAGCACATAGAGCGCGATGCCGACGCCGAGTACCGCCGCGAGCGGCTCGCGCTCGGTCCGCTGCACCAGCATCCGCCCGCCCTCGCGGGCATAGTCGCGACCGGTATCGACATAGTCCCGGCTCCGGGCGAGGTAGTCGCGGCTCTGGTCGAGCTGCTCGCGCCCATTGCCGAGAAACTGGCGGCCCGCCCGCAACGCGTCGTCGCTATAATCGCGCAGCATCCGGCTCCAGCCGCTGGTGTCCGGCTGCCAGCTCGTCGAGCGCCGCCCGGTCATTGCCCAGGCGATCAGGCCGACGCTGACCGCGCCGAGCGCGAAGGCCGCCAGGGGATGACGCTCGACCGTCTCGACCGCAGCCTCGCCGGTTTCCTGAACATAACGCCCGGCATCGCGCAGGCTTTCGCGCGGATCGATCTCGGCGACCTTCTCGCGAGCCCGCTCATAGCTGCCCTTGACGCTATCGACGGTGCGGTTGGCGAGCTCGCTCGCCCGCTCGGCGACGCCGTTGGCGGCGCGCTCGATCTCGTCCCTGGCTTCGCTGCCGCTGCGCGGCACGTCAGGCGGCATACGCTTGTCGCTGTCCATGGCTTGAAACTCCATCTCTCGTATCGGGGCTCCCTGTCGAAACGAGATTGCGACGGCAGGGTTCCGTTCGAAGACCAGAAAGAGTGAGGCGAGCAGCCGCCTTTCCGCTCAGCGGGTGGCACGCCGGGTCGCACGGACGACGGTCGGAGCACTGACCGCGCCCGCGGCCCCGCCGACCACGGCGCCGACCGGGCCGCCGACGACCGCGCCGGTGCCGGCGCCGACCGCCGCGCCGCCGACGCGCTGCTCGACAGTGTTGCAGGCGGCCAGTGCTAGCGCGAGGCTCACGGCGGTGACGAAGGCAACAGGCCGGTTCATCTCATGCTCCCGAAAGATTGCGGCGAGGGGAACGCATCGTGAGCAAGGAAGTTCCTGCATGGCGATGACAGGATGACGCATCGCGGCTTAATCTCGCGCTGGTGAGTGCGACTCATCGCCCGAAGGAGACTTCCCATGAGAAACCTCGTCTTTTCGACTGCGCTCGCATGCCTTGCCGTGGGCTTCATGGCCGCGCCGGCCTCGGCGCTGACGATGAAGGAATGCAGCGCGAAGTATCAGGACGCGAAGAAGGCGAACACGCTTAAGGGCCAGAAGTGGAACGACTTCCGCAAGGCGCAATGCGGCGATGACGACGCGGCCGATGCCGATGCCGCCGCTGCGGTGACCGAGACCCCGGCCGCCACTCCCGCCAGCGCTCCGGCCAAGCCTATGGGCAAGGCCAAGGCAGCGGTCTTCCCGAAGGCGGTTGCCTCGAAATACAGCAACGAGACGGCCGGCAAGGCTCGCCTCAAGACCTGCGCCGACCAGTACAACGCCAACAAGACGGCGAACGCCAATGGCGAGCTGAAATGGATCGAGAAGGGCGGCGGCTACTGGAGCCAGTGCAACGCCAAGCTGAAGAGCTGAGCGTCAGCGCATTCCCGGCCAATCGCATCGGCTATGATCTCACCCCCGGCGCCTTGCGTCGGGGGTGAAGCGTTTCCGGCCGGGCGAGGGGACTACGACGCTCGGGTGCTAATTCCACTGGAACCAGGGTAGTACGAACTGCGGCGCCAGGCCTTCGCGTGCGAAGAGGCGCCGGCAGCTCGTGGACTCAAGTTCGCCCGTCGCCGACCAGCGCAGTTCGCCGCGATGAATGCCGCCGGCGATGAAGGCGGCGTCGATCCCGGCCCTCGCCGCGCCGGCGACATCGTGCTCGAGCGAGTCGCCGATCGCCAGCAATCGGGCGGCGGGGAGGCCCGACAGGCGCAGGCAGGTCCGATAGATCCGCGCATGCGGCTTGCCGTGATAATGGACTGTCCCGCCCATCGCCTCATAGGCCAGGGCGACGAGGCCCGGCGCCTCGTGGAGATGGCCGTCGGCATGGACGCGGTGGCGGTCGGGATTGGCGCAGATCATCGGGATGCCGCGGGCGGCGGCCCGTTCCAGCAAAGGGCGCCAGCCGACGACGGACTGGGCCGGCGGCTCCATGCTCATCAGCAGGATGAAATCGGCGGCCTCCGGATCGTCGGTCGGCGTCAGGCCGAGGCCGTCGGCGAGGCGCTCCTCGCCCGGGCGCACCAGCAGCAGGCAGTTGCGGCCGAGCCCGCGATAGGCCGGCTCGCCGCCTGCCATCAGCGCGTCGCGGGCATCGTCCCCGGCCGAGACCAGATGGTCGTAGAGCGCGCGCGGAAAACCCAGTCTCGCCAGCGTCGCCTCGTTCTCGCTGCCGGGTTTGCCGGAGTTAGAGAGGATGATCACCGCCTTGCCGGCCTGTCGCATCCGCTCGAGGCAGGCCAGCGCCTTCGGATAGGGCCGGCTGCCGTCATGCAGCACGCCCCATTGGTCGAGCAGGAAGCCGTCATAGCGCGAGATCAGGTCGCGGATGCCGGCCGGGAAATCGGTGAGGCTGCGCTGCTCAGACGATGCGGGAACGGACATAGGCGGAAAGCGCTTCGCTGAGGATGACGATGCCGAGGATGGCGATCAGGATGACGATGGCCTGCGACCAGGCGAACTGGTTGATCGAGGCATAGAGCAGGAGGCCGATGCCGCCGGCGCCGACGAAGCCGAGCACGCTGGATTCGCGGACATTGATGTCCCAGCGATAGATCGTGGTGCCGATCAGCACCGGGAGGATCTGCGGCAGGATCGCCACCGCATAGACCTGGAAGGTGCGGGCGCCGGAGGCCTCGACCGCCTCGATCTGGCCGGCATCGACCTCCTCGATCGCCTCGGCAACGAGCTTGGCGATGAAGCCGACCGAACGCGCCGCGACGGCACAGATGCCGGCGACCGGGCCCGGCCCGAAGATCGCGACGAAGAGCAGACCCCAGATCACCGTATTGATCGAGCGCGAGAGCACCAGCATGGCGCGTCCGATCAGCCAGGTGCCCTGGTTCAGCGTGGTGTTGCGCGCCGCCAGGAAGGCGACGGGCAGGGCGAAGAGCACCGCGATCATCGTGCCGAGCGTCGCGATATGCAGCGTCTCGATCAGGGGCTGGACGATGCGCGGGAAATAGGACCAGCGCGGCGGCCACATCCGTTCGATCAGGTCGGCCGCCTGCTCATGCGCATCGGCGAAGAAGGCCCATTCGATGTCGAGCGCAGAGACCGACCAGGCGGCGGCGAAGGCGATGCCGCCGAGCCAGAGCCAGTGGATGAGCCGTTCCTTGAACGAGTAGCGCTCCCAGCTGTCGGGATAGAGGCGGGCCGGCACGGGCGTGCCGCGCGGCTCGGGCTGATGCACGGTCATCTCAGCCTCCGCCGTGCCCAGTCGCTGAACCATTCGCCGAAGGCGACCATGGCGGCGATGGTCAGCAGGATGGCGCTGGCGAAATCGAAATCATAGCGCGAGAACGAGGCCGAGAGTGTCTGGCCGATGCCGCCAGCGCCGACGATGCCGATCACGGTCGAATGGCGCAGATTGGAATCGAGCCGGTAGATCAGCACGCCGAGCGTCTTGACCAGCACCTGCGGCACCACGGCATAGCCGAAGATCTGGCCGAAGCTGGCGCCGGTGGCGCGGATCGCCTCGACCGGTCCGGGCTTCATGTTCTCGATGTCCTCGGCCAGCATCTTTCCGAGGAAGATCGCCGAGGAGAAGGCGAGCGTCAGCAGCCCGGCAACGGGGCCAAAGCCGAAGAGCTTGACGAAGAAGATCGCGATGATGACCTCGTGAAAGGTCCGGCCGACCACGATCAGCCCGCGTGCGGCAAGATAGAGCGGGCGCGGCGAGAGATTGGCCGCGGCGGCGATGCCGATCGGGATCGAGAGCACCGCACCAACGATGGTCGCGGCGATGGCGATCTGCACGCTCTCGACCATGCCGGTGAGCAGCAGCTGCCAGCGGCTGAAATCCGGCGGGACCATTCGCTCCAGGATGTTCCAGGCCCGCGGCAGGCCGGCGAGGATGCGGGCCGTGTCGACGTTCAGCGTCGACAGCGACCAGGTGAGATAGGCCGCGAGCGCGAACCAGAAGGCGAGGCGGCGCCCCGGGCTGCCGAAGATGCTCGGCGCGCGCCAGTGCGCCGGATGGTGCGAAGCCGGTGCGCTCACGGCCGCATGCCGATCAGCGCGGGCTCGTCATCATCCTCGCTCGGTGCGGGAGCCCAGTCCTCGGCGCCGTAGATCTCGGTCAGCGCAGCCTCGGTCAGGGCCGAAGCTTCGGCGTCGAAGACGACGATGCCGTCGCGCAGGCCGATGATCCGGTCGGCATAGGCGCGGGCGAGCGCGACGTCGTGGATGTTGATGATCGCCGGGGTCTGGCGCTCGGCAACGAGCTCGCGCACCAGCCGCATGATCTGCCGCGAGGTCTTGGGGTCGAGGCTCGCAGTCGGCTCGTCGAGCAGCAGGAGGTCCGGCCGCTGCATCAGCGCGCGGGCGATGCCGACACGCTGGCGCTGGCCGCCGGAAAGCGCATCGGCACGCTGGTTGTGGTAGCCGTCGAGCCCGACACGGTCGAGCAATGCGAAGGCGGCCTGGATGTCCTCCGGCGGGAAGCGCCAGCGCAGCGAGGCGATGAGCCCGACATAGCCGAGTCGCCCCGAGAGCACGTTCTGCATCACGCTCAGCCGCTCGACCAAGTTGTACTCCTGGAAGATCATACCGATGCGGCGCCGGGCGGCGCGCAGGCCCTTGCGGTCGAGCGCGACGATGTCCTCGCCATTGAGGAGTATGCGCCCGGAGGTCGGTTCGACCAGCCGGTTGATGCAGCGGATGAAGGTGCTCTTGCCGGCGCCGGACGAGCCGATCACGGCCACGAGCTGCGGCCGGTCGATCACGACATCGATGCCGCCGAGCGCCTTCTTGCCGGTCGGGTAGACCTTGGTCAGCCCTTCGACGGCGAGGAGCGGCGAAGAGCCGCCCGTCGCCGCATGGAAGCTGTCAGACATCAGTCGCCCTTCAGCTTGGCGAGGCCGTCCTGGGTATAGGTGATGCCGCTTTCGCGCTGGATCACGATGATGTCCGACCAGGCGGCCTTGTAGCTCAGCTCCTTGAAGCCCTTGGTGTCCTTGAACTCCTTGGCGAGTCCGGACTTGAGGAAGTCGAAGGAAAGGAAAGCTTCCTTGATCTTGGCCTGAAGCTCCGGGTTGAGGTCGTGGGCGATGCCGAAGGCGGTGCGCGGGAAGGGCGCGGATTCGTAGACGATGCGGACGTCGTCGCGCTTGAACATGCCGCGATCGGCCATGCGCTCGAGCACGCTGGAGGCGACGGGGGCCGCGTCATAGTCCTTGTTGACCACGCCCATGATCGAATTGTCGTGCTTGCCGGAATAGAGGACCTCGTAGTCCTTGCCGGGCACGATGCCCTTTTCCTTGAACAGGATGCGCGGCGCGGTGTCGCCGGAGTTCGAGGATGGCGCGACATGGGCGACGCGCTTGCCCTTGAGGTCGGCGATCGACTGGATCGCGCTGCCCTTCGGCACGATCAGCTGCAGGGTGTAGCCGATCGAGTTGTCGTGCTTCTCCATCGCCACGATCGGCCGGAAGCCGGCGAGGTTGACCGCGAAGGGCGTCGGCCCGCTGGCGACGCCGGCGATGTGCAGGCGGCCGGAGCGCATGGCCTCGACCTGGGCCGCATAGGATTCGGCGCCGAACCACTTGACCTTCTTGCCGGTGACCTTGGTGAGATGGGCCAGGAAGTCGGCGAAGACGTTCTCGTAGACCGACGGGTCCTCGACCGGCGTATAGGAGAAGATCAGCGTGTCCGGGTCCTTCTGCCGCGCCTTGTCCGACGGGATGTCGGCGAGCAGATCGCCATCGGCGTCGCAATAGCGGGCGTCGAGCGTGCCACGGTTGGGACAGGTCTGCGCCTGTGCCGGGCTGGCAAGGCCGAAACCGAGCGCGATCAGGCAAAGCGACGCGATCTTGGCGCGCAGCATGGCAACCTCCCTGGAAGCGGCGCTCCGTTGATCGGGCGCATGTAAGATTTCTTACATCCTGATCAACCTTGGCTGGCTAAGCAAGGCTTTAGGCGACAAGGCAGGCGATTCCTGTGCGTTGCCAGGCCTCGCGCAGGCGTGCCGGCGGCTCGGCATCGGTGACGATCATGCGGAACGCGCCTGGAGCCGCGATCCGCGCCGTGCTGGTCTGGTCGAATTTCGAGCTGTCCGCGACCCCGAGGACCTGGCCGGAGCGGCTGATCGCGGCCTGGCGCACCGCGATCTTCTCGAGGTCGAAATCCATCGGCGAGCCATCGTCGTCGAAGCCATTGAGGCCCAATACGGCGTAGTCGAAGCGGAAGCCCATGATGCAGGCGACGGCCGCCTGGCCGACCAGCGAACCATTGGCGCCGCGGGTGCTGCCGCCGGTGACCACGACGTCGAAAATCCTGTGATTGCAGAAGATCTGAGCGACGGAGACGCTGGACGTGACCACGCGTAGCCCGGGCTTGCTCAGCAGGGCCCGCGCCACGGCCTCGACCGTCGTGCCGACATCCAGAAAGATCGAGGCGCCTGGCGGCACGATCTCGGCGACCGCCGCCCCGATGCGCTGCTTGCCTTGCGGCGCCACCATCAGCTTCTGGGCATAGGCCGAGCGATAGCCGCCGGAGGCGAGGCCCGCGCCGCCATGGAAGCGCTGCAGATAGTTGCTGGCCTGCAACTGGATGATGTCTCGGCGCACCGTCTGGGCGGAGACGCCGAAGCGCTCGGCAAGCGTCTCGATCGTGGTGAAGCCGACCTGCTGGACGATCGCGAGAATCTGCTGCTGGCGCGACGTCAGGCCCTTGGCGCCGGAGGCGTCTTCGCTGCTCATCTCGTTCACGATGCTTCGCCCGATCCGTGGTTGTCGGTCATCTGCGAGAGGCGCCGAACATGGGCCCGAAGCTACGCGATCGAGGGATGCAGCTCCGGTGGGGTTCGGCTCGAGCGCCGCGATCGATGTCGTGCATCTTCAGCCTTCTCCCCGCGAATCGGCTCACAGCGAAGCAGGAGCGGGGCAGAAAATCGAGCCGATGATGTGGCGCGGCGCAGATCTGCCGGCAGCTGTCCCGCTCGGCATGCGCCGCTCAGAAGGTCCAGCCGATGTCGAGCTGGACGAGGTGGCGACTGAAATTCGTCAGGTCGAGCTGGCCTGGCTGGCCTTTCTCCTCGCCATAGAGCTGGACGTTGTAGGCCAGAGAGAGCGCGAGCTGTTCGGTCGCCTGCCAGTAGATGCCGGGGCCGACGAAGGTGGCGTGCCCGGCGAGCTTGCCGAAGCCGAGGGTGTCGTGCTGGCGCATATGGCGGACCTCGCCGCTCAGATAGATACTCTCGACGACCTGCCAGGCGAGCGCGCCGCCGATGACGAAAGTCGAGGCCCGCTCATGCGGGGAGGGGCCGGACCAGATCAGATTGTGCGACAGGTTGAAGGCTGCATGGAGCGTGTCGGGGATCAGGACCTTGTCGGCCAGCAGGCGCATCGTGGTGTTGTAGGTCGAGAAGCGACCCTCGCCGTGGCTCTCGTTGCGCTCCAGTCCGGCATCGATGCCCATGGTCAGACCGAGGCCGTGCCGGCCATGGCTGAGCAGGCGATAGCGCGCCTCGAAGCCACCGCCATAGGCCTTGTCCTTGAGCCCCTGGCGCTCGATCTGCGAGCGCGTCGTTCCGCCGAGCAGATAGGGGCTGACCTCCAGGCAGGGCAGCAGGCCATAGGAGCCCTGCAGCATCGCGCCGCGGCCCATGGAACGGCCGCGCCGGACGCCGCCATCGGCATTGAGCGTCAGGCCGAGACTGCCGCGGCCGAGGTCGGCGATGCCGGAGCCGTCGGTGAAGCCGAAGGCGTCGGTCGGGGCGTCATCGTCATTGTCGCAGACAGAGCTTGCCGCCTTCGGCTCGGGCCTGCCTTCGATGGCCTGCGCCGGAGCGAGCATCGAAAGAAAAATCGCGAGGCCGGCAGCCAATGCGCCGAGAGAAGGGAAGTTCGCCAAGATCGTGTATCCGCCATGTCAACCTGAAGGCTGCCATGGCGGGCACGCTCCTAAGTCGGCGTGAAAATCAGAACAGCAAGCGTCGGCGCGGGCCGAAACCTGCCCCGTTTTCGTCGCAGCGGTTAACAGATCGCTTGCAGGCGATGTCGTCTTGTCGGGATCGGGGCCGCAACTCGCCGGTCCCCTTGCGGGAACGGCGCCGGGCTAGCGCGCCACGCCGCTGCAGCATCTCATATTGCTGCTGCGTGACGACGGGCGAGAATTGCCGAACTGGATTGCGGGTCCGTAACGCCTGCGATCCGCTTCCATGCGGCGCCTATCCTCGGCGTTACGCTTGGCAAAGGCCTGTTCGCCTCTGTAGCGCGGGGTGTCGCGAACATTGTAGCTCCGGCTCGGTACCGTCGAGGTCGGCCGCCATTGCTGGGTCTGCTTCAGCCTGATCTGGGCGCTCGCCTCGCCGGGCAGGACGAGGCTGCCCAATGCCAGCGCAGCGGTCGTGAGAAGCGCACCGCAGGATAGGGAGCGGGCGGTACGGGGCAATCTGGTCGGTTTCATCGGTCACTCCATGGTCGGCGGTCCACAGAGCTAGCCGGTGCCTCCGCGTTGCGCTTCACCAGAACGGGGGAAGCGGTGCGAACGATGCCGGGCCAGACTGGCGGCGAGAAGGCTGCACAGCCGCAGCGCCATGGGGGAGTCGATGGACATGAGGCCGATTCTTGCCGCCCTCGGGCTGCTCGTCATCACGCAGGCGTCGCCGGCGGCGGGGCAGGCGAACTGCGTCCGTGCCGGCCAGCCTTCGTTTACGGGCAACAAGACTTTGGTGAACGGCTGCGGGCGGAGCGTCACCATCAGCTACAGCGACGATTTCTCCTGCGGGCCCGGCAAGGAGATCTGCACGGTCCAGATCCGGGCCGGCAAGTCCGCGGTGATCTCGACACCGGCCGGGCAGGGCAATTCCTGGATCGCCTGCTGGGGCAGCAAGCGACCGTGGCCAGGCGCAGGCGGCGCTGTCCTCTGCGAGTGAGCGGGGCCTTGGCCCAAGATCAGAAGCTGATCCTGAGCTGGGCCGATCCGCCGATCCGGCTGCCGCGGTCGGAGAGCTCCCCGTCGAGGTTCAGGCCGAGCGAGACGCGCTCGCTGAGCTTTGCCGCGACGCCGGCGCTGAGGAGCGCACTGTTGCGGCCGATCTCGGCGCCCGTCGCGGCGAAGCTCGCACCCGGAAGCCCGACAAGACTCGCGGTCAGTCCGGCATCGCGCTGGAAATAGTGCGCCCAGGCGGCGCGGACATAGCCGGTGACCGGCACGCCTGCGAGCAGGCTGTCGGCATCGAGCTGCAGGCCGAGCTCGCTGCGGCTGGTCACGTCGCTGCGCCTGGTCAGCGCGAGCGCGCCGGCATTGGCCCCGGCCCAGTTCGCCTCGGTCACTGCGGGACTGCGCGCCCGTGTCGCCTGCAGCGCGGCCAGCGGCGAGAGCGAGAGTCCGTTCCATGCGAGCAGGGTGGTGCTCGCCTGCAGGCGCCCACTCCAGGCGGTGGTGTCATAGGAGGAGGCGAGGCTGGAGCCGAGCGCGGGAATGCTGCGCCGCACATCGTTGTCGAGCCTTGCATAGCTCAGCGCACCGCCGAGCTTGACCGGGCCGAGCCGGGTCACGCCGTAGAGGCCGGCCTGGAACACGTCGGCATCCATGCTGCCGAGGACGCCGGGCAGCGAGGCGCGCGCCTTGCCGCCGGAGACCGCGATGCCGGCCACGGTGCCGGGCATCAGCCTGATGTCGAGACCGGTGGCCAGATGCGCGCTGTCGACGGTCCGCTTGGCGGTACCGGCCGCCGCATTGCCATCCGCTGCGCCATAGGAGCCATAGGCCGAGCCCCAGACCGAGTAGAACGGGGCGTCGAGCCGCGAGGGGGCGGCGGGCTGGTCGTCGCCCTTGCGCACGAGGCCCGAGAAGGCGGCGGCGCCCGGCCCCGCATTGCCGGGCTCCAGCCGCCCGGCGGCCATCGGGTCGAGCATCGTGCGCAGGAACTGGTCGGAGGCGATATGCGCCATTGCCGGCGCTGCGCTGTGGATCTCGCCTGAGAGGCTGTTCACCGCAGCCGGGATCGATGCCGCCGGCAGGTTGTAGATGCCGAACAGCGAGGACGGATCGCCGCCATTGGCGATCGCCTTGTCGATGGACTTCGCGATCGCATAGGCGTTGGCTGGTGCCGTCACGCCGATGATCCGCGGTCCGGCAGGCGGGGGCGGTGGGGGTGATGGCTCGACGGTAGGTGGCG
>NZ_JAWDID010000041.1:0-46144 GCF_032464875.1 Allobosea rubneri | reverse complement strand
GGCCTGGCCGGCGACACGCTGGTCCGGCGAATTCGCCGACCTCGCCCAGCCCTTGCGGCTGATCGTGCCGTCGCTCGCCAATACGGTCACGGTCATGGCGGGCTATCTCGCGCTCGCCTCGCTCGTCTGGGGCCTCGCCGATGGCCTGATGGACCAGCCGCGCGATCTCGGCGGCTTCGACGAGGCTCCAGCGGGGGCGCGGCGCTGGCGGGTGGCGCATCTGTCCGACATCCATGTCGTCGGCGAGCGCTACGGCTTCCGGATCGAGAGCGGCCGCGCCGGCCCGCGCGGCAATGAGCGCCTCGCCCAAGTGCTCGACAGGCTGGACGAAATCCATGGCGAGGAGCCGCTCGACCTCCTGCTGATCACCGGCGACATGACCGATGCCGGGCGCTCGGCCGAATGGGCGGAGTTCCTCGACGCGATGGCGCGCCATCCGACGCTGGCGGAACGCTGCCTGATCCTGCCCGGCAACCATGATCTCAACATCGTCGACCGGGCCAATCCTGCCCGCCTGGAACTGCCGACGAGCCCGGGCAAGCGTCTGCGCCAGATGCGGACGCTCTCGGCGATGGCGGCGATCCAGGGCGAGCGGGTCCAGGTGCTCGATCGCGAGCGGGCGGGGTTTGCAGGCACGCTCGCGGCTGCGCTGGAGCCGCATCGCGAGGCGATCGGCGTCTTCGCCGATGCCGGCACGCTGCGGCTGTCGGCGGGGCTTTCCGCGGTCTGGGCCGATGTCTTCCCGATGGTGCTGCCGCCGGCCGAGGAGGACGGGCTCGGCGTCATCCTGCTCAACTCCAATGCCGAGACGCATTTCTCCTTCACCAATGCGCTCGGCCTGGTGGCGGAGGAGGATCTGCAGGCGATGCTCACCGTGCTGCGGCGCTTCCCGAAGGCGCGCTGGATCATCGGCCTGCACCATCACCCGGTCGAATACCCGCAGCCCGCCAAGGCCTTTTCGGAGCGGATCGGCACCGCCCTGATCAATGGCAGCCGCTTCGTGCGCCAGCTCAAGCCGATGGCGCACCGGCTCGTCGCGATGCACGGGCACCGCCATGTCGACTGGATCGGGCGCTGCGGTCCGCTGAAGATCGTCTCGGCGCCGTCCCCGGTGATGGAGGCGACGGACGACATGCCGACGGGCTTCTACATCCACACTTTGGCGGCCGCCGCCGATGGCGGGCTCGCCTTGCTCGCGCCGGAGCGGATCGAGATCGCGCCCCGGCCGGTCGCCACTCTCAGTTCCTGAGGACGGCGGCGTCGGCGTCCGATGCTTCGTCCTTCTCCGGCGATCCGAACAGCTCCGCGAGCCAGAGGCTCGACGGGTGCTGGGCGCAGAAGGTCAGGAAGGCGATGGTGATCGGCACGCCGATGAAGGCGCCAAAGACGCCCCAGAGATAGCTCCAGAAGAACACCGAAAACAGCACCATCGCTGGCGAGATCGAGAGCGCGCTGCCGGCGACGCGCGGCTCGATATAGCTGCCGACGGTGAACTGGATCAGGTTGAGGCAGGCGAAGACCCCGAGCATCGCCTGCCAGGAGCCGAACTGCGTCATCGCGAACAAGGTCGGGAACAGCGTGGCGACGAGCGGGCCGAGGAAGGGAATGTAGTTCAGCAGGAAGGCGATGAAGCCCCATTCCTCGGCGAGCTGCAGGCCGATGAGCTTGGCGAAGGCCCAGACCAGCACGCCGGTGATCACGCTCATCCAGGTCCGAACCAGCATGTAGCGGCGGATCTTGCGGGCGGTCGCCATGGCGCCGCCGAGCAGGACCTGGCTGGTCTCGCGGTTGCGCATGCCGCGCAGCTTGCGGCCGAAATCGTCGACCTCGAGCAGGCCGAGGATCACATAGACCATCACGACGATCCAGAAGCTCATCGTGGTGTTGAGGCGTCCGGTGATCGTCTGGGCGGTGCGCAGCATCCAGGAGACGTTGAAGTTCTCCGACCAGACGCCGGCGACCGCGATGCCATGGCCTTCGAGCCAGAGCACGCCCTGATCGTAGAACATCTGGAAGCGGGCGGCGTCGTTGACGATCCAGCGGCCGACGCGGCCGAAGGCCCAGGCGATCAGCCAGCCGAAGGCGAAGAAGACGACGATCATGACGGCGATGCTGATCACGAGCGCCAGCATCCGCGGCAGCACGGTCTGCAGGTGCTTCTGCAGCGGCCAGACCAGCGCGATGATAAAGAGCGCGAAGGCGACCGGCGCGAAGACCGAGCTCGCGATCGAGAGCGCGGCAACCGCCAGGATTGTGGCGATCAGGATCTGCGCACCGTGAAACATCTTGCCGGTCGTCATCTCTTGTCCTGGTTAGGCTTTTCATTGCGGCGGGAAGGCGTCTCAGACGCCCTCGGTCAACTCGTCGAGGTCGAGCGTCGAACTCTTGCCGATAGCATCGCGGTGCTCGCGGTAGAAGGTTTCAGCGGAGCGCCGGCCTTCATTGTGGAGCATGGTGAGGAATTCCCATTCGGCGTTCAGCTTGGAGGAGTAGCCGAGCTGCGCCATGGTCTCGCCGGTGATGCGGTGCAGGCGCATGCGGGCCCAGCGCGCACTTTCGCCGGTCGCTTCCTGGGCGCTCTGGCGCAGCAGCGCCATCATCCGCAGCTCCTTCAGCAGCACGGCGTTGAACGAGACCTCGTTGAGCCGGTTGAGGATGTCGCGGGCGGTGCGCGGCGTGCCCGGACGCTCGACCGGGTTGATCTGGACGAGGATGGTGTCGAGCGCGTCGCTCTCCCGGATCAGCGGCGTCATCGTCGGATTGCCGGAATAGCCGCCATCCCAATAGCTCTCGCCATCGATCTTGACAGCCTGGAACAGCGTCGGCAGGCAGGCCGAGGCAAGCAGCACGTCGGGCGTGATCTCGGCATTGCGGAAGACGCGCCCGCGGCCGGTGCGGACATTGGTGGCGGTGATGAAGAGCTTGATCGGGCTCTTCGCGAGTCCGTCGAAATCGATGACCTCGGCGAGGATGTCGGTCAGCGGGTTGGTGCCGGCCGGGTTGAGGCTGTAGGGCGAAACCACCCTCGACATCATGTCCATGGCGACGAAGAGCGGCGAATTGTCGAGCGTCCAGCGGCCGAGCAGGATGTCGAGCGGGCTGCGCTGGAAGGGGCTGAAGCGCGCCGCCTCCGATACTTTTCGCCAGAACAGGTCGAGCGCCTCGCGTGCGCCGGCCCGGCCTCCCTTGGCGAAGCCGGAAGCCAGCACCGCGGCATTCATGGCGCCGGCCGAGGTGCCCGAGATCGCTTCGATCTCGAGCCATTCCTCCTCGAGAATGCGGCAGAGGACGCCCCAGGTGAAGGCGCCATGCGCCCCGCCGCCCTGGAGCGCTAGGTCGATGCGCAACGAGGGGCGCGCGGAAGGCTTGCCGTTCTTGCCGGGGCGGACCGGTGAAGGAGTGCTGGTCACGTCGTACCCATCCTGATTGCAAGGCGTGCCGGGGGCGTCATGCCGACTTCACCAGGCCGGAGAACCCGGCGACCGCGAGCAGGCTCAGCGCCCAGCCGACCAGGGACTGGAAGTAGAAATAGTTGATCGCGACACGCCCGCCCGGCTTGCTTGGGTTCGGCCGCCAATAGGTTCTCTGGCCCATGTCGAGCACGGGCAACAGGGTGTCGAGCGAGTACATCCAGGGGCTGAAGGCGGGATAGCTCGACGCCTCCCAACGTGCGCGGAAGCAATCGAGCTGGGTCTGGCCGGGGGCCGCGAGCCCCTGCGAATGGTTGCTGGCGAGCAGGGTGCGATGCTCGCTGGTCTCGATGCCGCAGAGCGTCCATTCGGGGGCGCGCAGGACGACGGCGCTGTTCGGCATCACCGCGCCCTGCCGTTCGGCATAGGCGAAGATGCCGACGCCGAGGACCCAGAACAGCAGCAGCCAGACGAAGGCGAGGAGCGGCTGGCGGCCATAGGCGAGCGTGATGCCGAGAATGCCGTCGGTGGCGGTCAGCAGTGCCCGCAGAACCGGATTCTTCGCGCGCTCGCGTCTTGCCTGACGTTGCAGGCGCTCCTTGACGATGAGCACGGCGCGCGCGTCCTCGCCATGGCCCATCTCTCGGAACACCAAGGCGAGCTGCTCATAAGGCTGCGGCCAGAAATCCTCGCTCCAGCGCTCGGGCGCCTGGCGCGCCAGCCATTCGAGCCGGCTTCCGGCATCGACTGGCCCGTCGATGAAGGCGCCGTAGCGGCAGCGGTTCAGCAGCAGGTCGCCCGGCCCCGGCCAGCTTTCGGGCTCGTCATGGATGGTCCCGATGGTGGCTCCGGTCAGCGCCAGGGTACCGTTCACGGCGGCGCCTTGGCGCAGAAAGAAGGCGCCCTTGATCATGCTGCGGCTCAACTCGAGCGCCGTGCCGCCGGCAAGGCCGAGGGTCGCGCCGGAAGCGTCTACATCGCCGCCGATCTGCGCGACGCCGAGGCGCGTCTCGCCCTCGATGCGGGCGCTGCGCAGCACGACGCTGCCGCGAACCTCGACTTCGCTCGCCTCGATCGCCGCGCCTTCGTCGCGGGTGATCGCGGCGCCGGCGCAGTCGAGATCGGCCGTCAGGACCGCGCCGGAGAGATTGATCCCGCCGCGCATCGTCGCGCCGCGGGCGAGCACGTTGCGGACTTCGAGGCTCGCCGCGAGCAGGGCATGGCCGTCGGAGACGCGCAGGGTCGCGCCATCGCATTCGAGATTGCCACCGAGGCGTGCCTGGACGAGGTTGACCTCGCCGCCGACCTCCGCACCACGCAGATAGACGCCGCCGCGCGCTTCCAGCCGCTCGGCCTGCAGGCCCGGAAGCTGCGAGCCATCGAGGAAAAGGCGGTTGATGATCGCCGCCCGCAGCACCGGCGTCGCTTCGAAATGGCAGTCGTTGAGGCCGATGTCGCGAAAGACGCGGCAGGCTTCGAGATCGAGAATGTCCCTGATCCAGGCGCCGCTGATCCGGACGCCCTTCTCATGCGGCCGGCAGCCTTCCTCGCCCCCGAGCATGAGGAAGCGCAGGAAACCGGCGCGGACGACCCGCGCCGGATCGGGCTCGCTCGGGCGCGAGCCGTCGCCCAGCCGGTCGAAATTGCCGGTGAGCAGTTTGGCGACGACTTCCTCCTCCGCCGGCAGGAGCGGCCGAAAATCGTCGAGGCGCGCCGTCGGGTTGGCCCATTGGGCCAACTCGCCTCCCGCTCCGGCGCCCCATTCCAGCGTCATGGATTGGAAGGCGCCGCCGTCTCGGTCGCCGCATGCGCCGCCAGCGCCTCCCGCAGCGCCGCTTCCTTGGTCTCGTCGAAGGATGTGCGCATCAGCGTGCCGCCGACGCCCTTGAGATCGGCGAGAACCTTGTCGGCGGTCATCTTGCGGATCAGCAGGAAGAGGCCGGCCGAATTCGGCTGCAGCGCTCCCGCGGCATCCTTCATGAACTGGTCGTTGATGCCGACATCGCTGAGCTTGCCGCCGAGCGCGCCCGAGGCGGCGCCGAGCGCCGTGCCGAGCAGGGGAGCCAGGAAGATGAAGCCGATCAGCGTACCCCAGAGCGCGCCCGAGGCGGCGCCGGCGGTGGTGAGATTCAGCATCTGGTTGAGCTTGACCTGGCCCTTCTCGTCCTTGGTCACGACGACGGCGTCGCCGAGTTCGATCAGATATTCGCGCTGGAGAGAAAGGACCTTCTGGCGGACCTCCTCGGCCTTCTGCTCGGTCGGGAAGGCGATGAAGACGAGATCGCTCATCAGTGCAGCTCCATGTTTGCACGGGGGGGACGGCCCTGCATCGCCGCTCCGGCGGCGCGGCCGATGAGAAACTCGGCCAGCAGCGGGACAGGGCGACCGGTCGAGGCTTTGGCGGCGCCCGCGATCGAGGCGGTGCCGGCAATGTCGAGATGCGCCCAGGGATAGGCCTTGGCGAAGCGGGAGAGGAAGCAGGCGGCGGTGATCGCGCCCGCGGCCCGCCCGCCGAGATTGCCGGTTTCGGCGGGACTGCTGCCGGGCTGGCCGAAATAATCGTCCCAGAGCGGCAGCTGCCAGGCGCGGTCGCCGGATACGCCGCCGCAGCGCAGCAGCTCCGCAGCCAGCGTCTCGTCATTGGCGAACAGGCCGCTCGCATGCGAGCCCAGCGCCACGACGCAGGCCTCCGTCAGGGTGGCGACGTCGATCACGCAGGCAGGCTTGAAGCGCTCGGCATAGGTCAGCACATCGCAAAGCAGCAGCCGGCCCTCGCCGTCATGGGGGCGCAGTTCGATGGTCTGGCCCGACATCGAGGTCACGACATCACCCGGTTGGCCGCCATGGCCGCCGGGACTGTTCTCGGCCGCCGCGATCAGCCCGACGACGTTGAGAGGCAGACCGAGACGCGCGACCGTGCGCAGCACGCCGAGAACGCTGCCGGCCCCGCTCATGCTGAACTTCATACCCAGGGCATCGCTGCCCGGGGTTTGAGATGGCCGTTCGCCGTCGCAGGTTACGCCCTTGCCGACGAGCACGATCGGCTTGCCGCTGCCCCTGCGGCCATGGGGCTGCATGACGATGAGCTTGCAGGGGTTTGCCGAGCCGCTGCCGGCTTGCAGAAATGCCCCCATGCCGAGCGCCTCGAGCTCCCGGAGCTCGAGCACCTCGACCGCGAAGCCGAATTCCTTGCCCATATCCCTGGCGGTCTTGGCGAGGAAGTCCGGGGTGCAGATGCTGCCGGGCAGGTTTCCGAGATCCTTCGCCAGGGCGACGCCTTCCGCCACGGCGATTCCTTGCCGCAACGCGAGCACGAGTTCCGAGGTGAGGGTTTCGGGTAGGAGCAGCATGATGCTGCGCATCGGGCGGCCCCGCGCCCTCTGCCCTGGCGCATTGGGGCCAGGCAGGAAGAAGTTATAGCTGCCGTCGGCGAGATGTTGCCCGGCCTGCTGGACCCGCCAGCTGAGCGAGCGCCGCGGCACTTCGTTTTCCGCGAGCGTTACGACCGCCTCGGATACCACGCTCTCGGCAATGACCTTCGCCGTGGCGGCAAGGGCCCGCCAATAGGCGCGATCGCAGAAGGCCTCGCGCCTGCCGAGGCTGACCAGCAGCGTGCGGGCCGCGGTGGAGCCCGGCAGATGGTGGAGCAGCAGGGTCGCGCCGGGAGCCTCGCCGAGCTCGCCGCGGTCGACGATCGAGGAGAGTCGGCCCGCGGCCCTCTCGTCGAGGCGGCGGGCCGAGCCGCCGAGCGGCCCGCTGCTGAACAGGCCGATGACGAGCAGCTCCGTCTTCAGCCTTTCGGCCTCACCGACTGCGGGGACGATCTCCAGAGAATGTCTCCACGAGGGCATCGTTGCATCGCTCGATTGAGAGGGGGGCCTCCGCCTGGGGGCGGACGAAGCGCTGTTCTCCACGCGTCGCGGGCTGCGAGCCCCCGGTTACGAAGGAGGCACGGCCGGACGCCCGGCCGCCTGGCTGGCAGCTGCCGTGCGGCCAGCAGCCGTCGGCGCAGGGAGCTGGCGGACGCGCTGTCCGGGCAGCAGCATCTGGATGCCGCCGCTGACCACGATTTCGCCGGGCGCCAGACCCTGCGAGACGATCACCTGGCTCGGATCGAAGCGCAGCACGTCGACATTGCGCAGGGAAACCGTCGAGTTCGCGGGATCGACGATCCAGACCGCCGGAGAGACGCCCTGCTGGGCCAGGGCGCTCGCCGGAATCGCGATGATCGCGGCCGTGGCCGCTTCGATGGTTCCGACCACGGTCGATCCCAGCCGCATCGCCTCCGGCGGGTCGATCAGCCCGACCCGGACGGCGAAGGTGCGCGTCACCGGGTCGGCCTGCGGCGCGATTTCGCGGACACGGCCGAGCGCGGTCACGGCAGGGGCATCGGCGAGGGCGACGCGGACCGTGGTTTCGCCCGACTTCTTCTCGAGCAGGTTGGCGGGAATGTTGAAGACGGCGTCGCGGCCGTCGTCGCGGGCGAGCTGGGCGACGGCCTGGCCGGGCTGGACGACCTCGCCGGGCTCGACATTGCGGGCGGTCACGGTACCGGCGACGCCGGCCCGCAGCTCGGTGAAGCCGAGCCGGTCCTGCGCCAGTTCGAGCTGGGCCTCGGCATTCTCGAGCTGGGCCTGGGCCGCCTCCTGGGCCTTGAGTGCCTGGTCGAAGCGCGGCCGGGTGGTGAAGCCCTGGGCCATCAGCCGTTCCTGGCGCTCGAAGGTGCTGCGCGTGGTGTTCACCTCGCCCCGGGCGGCTTCCAGCGCCGCCTTGGCCGCGGTCAGGGCGTTGCGCTCGAGCGTCGGGTCGAGACGCGCGACGATCTGCCCGACGGCGACACGGTCGCCGACATTGACCGGCCGCTCGGTGACGCGGCCGCCGATGCGGAAGGCGAGGCCGACATTCTTCTCCGCCTGGATCTCGCCGCTGAGCTGGATCTCGTTGGCGAGCTTGCCGGCTTCGACCGTGACGACGCGGACGAAGCGCCCTTCGGCTGGCGCGGCCGGCTCGTTCTGGCAGGCGGCCAGCGAGAGCAGGAGAAGCGCTGCGACCGCGGGGCGAAAGCGCGATGCCGAAGGATGGGTCATGACGCAGAAGCTCCCGCGACGGGCTTTGTACCAGCCTTGGCTCCGGGCTTTTCCGCCTTGGGTGCGGCTGAGCCACGGGCGAAGACGGCGACATAGAGGACAGGCAGCAGGATCAGCGTCAGCAGCGTCGCGACCAGCAGCCCGCCCATGATGGCGAAGGCCATCGGACCCCAGAACACGGTCGGCGCGATGGGGATCATGCCGAGCACGGTCGAGACCGCGGTGAGCATGATCGGGCGGAAGCGGGTCGAGGCTGCGTCGAGCGCCGCATCGGTGATGCTCTTGCCGCTCTCGCGTTCGCTCTCGATCTGGCCGATCAGGATGACCGCGTTCTTGGTGATGATGCCGATCAGCGCGAGGATGCCGAGCAGGGCGACGAAGCCGAGCGGCATGCGCGAAAGCATGAGGGCGCTGACCACGCCGATCATGCCGAGAGGAGCGATGCTGAGCACGATCGCCAGCAGGCGGAAGCTGCGCAATTGCAGCATCAGCACCGTGAACATGATCAGCAGCATCACCGGCACGACCGCGATGACCGAGGCCTGCGAGGTCGCGCTTTCCTCGACCGTGCCGCCGAGCGCGATGCCATAGCCGGCGGGCAGGGTCTTGCGCAGCTCCTCGATGCCGGACGCCAGCCCGTTGACGACGGTTTCCGGCAGGATGCCCGGCTTGACGTCGGCGGCGACCGTCAGGGTCGGAACGCGGTCGCGGCGCCAGATCAGCGGCGAATCGAGCCCATAGCTGAAGGTGGCGAACTGCGAGAGCGGAACCTGCCGCCCGCTCGGCAGCGCGACCTGCATGGTGCGCAGCGTATCGAGCGAGAGGCGGTCGGCGTCCTGGGCCCGCACGACGACGTCGACGAGATAGATGCCGTCGCGAACCTGCGTCACCACCGTGCCGGAGACGACCGCGTTGACGATGCTCGCCAGGGCCTGCGAGCTCAGGCCGAGCCGGCGGGCCTCGTCCTGGTCGACCCGCAGGCGCAGCTCGCGCATCGGCTCGATCCAGTCGAAGTTCACCATCTCGGTCTGGGGGCTGGCGGCGAGGACCTGCCCGACCTTCATCGCGATCTCGCGCACCTCGGCGAGGTCGGGGCCGCTGACACGGTACTGCACCGGCCAGCCGACGGGCGGTCCGAGCTCGAGCGGCGAGACGCGCGAGACGACGTTAGGGAAATCCTTGGCGAGCAGCGCTTCCAACCTCTTCCGCAAGCGTTCGCGTGCGGCGATGTCCTTGGCGACGACCACGGCCTGGCTGAAGAACTCGTTCGGCAGCTGGGCGTTGAGCGGCAGGTAGAAGCGGATTGCGCCGCGCCCGACATAGGTGCTCCAGCGTTCCACGTCCGGATCGGCCTTGAGCGCGGCGTCGAGCCGGCTCGCGATGGTCTCGCTCGCATAGATCGAGGCATTCTGCGGCGCGGTGAGATCGACGAGCAGCTCGGGCCGGTCCGAGGCCGGGAAGAACTGGCGCGGCACCAGCGGCAGCGCCAGGAGAGAGGCGGCGAAGAGCCCGAGCGTGATGGCAATGGTCAGCCAGCGCAGGCGGATCGCGCCCGAAAGCAGGCTGCGGAAGCCGCGCTCGACGGGGCCGGGGCCGGCGGCTGCCTTCTTCGGCGCCTTCAGCATGGCGACGCCGAGCACTGGGGCGAAGACGACCGCGATGAAGAAGGAGACGATGAGCGCGATCGTCACCACCGCGAAGAGCGAGAAGGTGTACTCGCCGGCCGAGCTCGCGGCGAAGCCGATCGGGACGAAGCCGGCGATCGTGACCAACGTGCCCGCCGCCATGGCGGTGGCGTAGCGCTCGAAGGCGAAGGTCGCCGCCTTCTGCTTGTCCTCGCCGGCCGCCAGCCGCGTCACCATCGCATCCGTCGTCGTCATCGCATCGTCGACGAGCAGCGCCAGCGCGATGATCAGGGCGCCGAGCGAGATGCGCTGCATATCGATGCCGACGATCAGCATGCAGGCGAAGACGACCGCGAGCGTCAGCGGAATCGAGAGCGCGACGACGAGCCCCGGCCTGACGCCGAGGCTGATGAAGCTGACGACCAGGATGATCGCGATGGACTGCCAGAGCGAGGTCATGAAGTCGGCGATGGCGTGGTCGACGGTGACGGCCTGATCGGCAACCAGGTGCGGCTCGATGCCAAGGGGCAGGTCGGCGATGATCTTCGCCATCGCCGTCTTGATGTTGGCACCCAGCGCCAGAATGTCGCCGCCATCGCGCATGGCGATGCCGAGGCCGATGGCCTCGCGGCCGTTGACGCGGAACATCGGTTGCGGCGGGTCGGCATGGCCGCGGCGCACGGTCGCGATGTCGGAGAGGCGGACCATGCGGTCGCCGACCGGGAAGTTGACCTGGAGCAAGTCGGCTTCGGACTGGAAGGCACCGGAGACACGCAGCGAGATGCGCTCCTCCGGCGTCTGGATCATGCCGGAGGGACGCACGATGTTCTGGGCCTGCAGCGCGCCCAGGAGCGCGCCGCGGTCGATGCCGAGATTGGCGAGTTCGCGCACTGAGAACTCGACGAAGATGCGCTCGTCCTGCGCACCGATGATCTCGATCTTTGAGACGTCCGGCACCAAGAGCAGGCGCGAGCGCGCCGCCTCGACATGGTCGCGCAGTTCGCGGCCGGTGAAGCCGTCGGCGGTGAAGCCGTAGATGATGCCGAAGGTGTCGCCGAAGCGGTCGTTGAAGAATGGGCCGAGCGTGCCGGCCGGCAGGGTATGGCGCATGTCGGCGACGAGATTGCGCACACGGTACCAGGTGTCCTGGACCTCGCGGCCGGGTACGGACTCCTTGAGGTTGACGAAGATCGTCGTGATGCCCGGCGTGGTGTAGCTGCGGACGTTGTCGAGCCCCGGGGTCTCCTCGATCTGTCGCTCCAGGCGCTCGGTGACCTGGCTCAGCATGTCCTCCATGGTTGCGCCCGGCCAGGCTGCCGAAACGACCATGGACTTGATCACGAAGGACGGATCTTCGTTACGGCCGAGGCGGATGAAGGCGAAGATGCCGGCCAGCACCGAGATGATCATGAGATAGATCACGACCGAGCGGTTCTTGAGCGCCCATTCCGAGAGGTTGAAGCTCATCGCGATTCCGTCCCGGCCAGGCGCACCTGCTGGCCTTCCTTCAACAGGCTGACCCCGGCGGTGACGACGATGTCACCGAGTGCGAGGCCCTTTCCGATCAATGCCGTGGCGGGATCGGCTCTGATCACCTCGAGCTTGCGCAGCGACACGGTCAGCTTCGCGGGGTCGACCACCCAGACGCTGGCATCCTGTCCCTGTCGCGTCAGCGCCGTGGCTGGAATGGCGGTGGCCGAGATTTCGGCCCCGCGGATCGCGCCCGACACCGCCGTGCCGAGCCGGAAGGCTTGCGGAGGCTCGGAAAGGCCGACCCTGACCCTGAAGGTCCGCGTCACCGGGTCGGCCTGGGGCGCGACTTCGCGGACCCGGCCGTTGGCGGTCACGGCCGGGTCGCCGGCGAGCGTGACATGGACGCGCGCATCGGGCGGCAGCGCGCGGACGATATCGGCCGGCACTTCGAAGACGGCATCGCGTCCCTCGCGGCGGGCGAGCTGGACGATCATGCGGGCGGGTGCGACGACTTCGCCTGGCTCCGCACCGATGCGGGTGACGACGCCCGGCGCATCGGCCTTGAGGGTGGTGAAGCCGACGATGTCCTCCGCCGATCTGACGCGCGCCTGGGCCGCGTTTACCTGTGCCTGCGCCGCCGTGCGCCCTTGTTCGGCGGCCTCGAAATCGGCGCGGGTCGTGACATTGCGCTCGAGCAGGTGGGTCTGGCGCTCGAACTGGTTCTCGGCCTTGCGCAGCAGGCCCTCGGCGGCAGTGAGGGCGGCGCGGGCGGAGCGCAACTCGTTGAGCTCGTTCTCCGGGTCTAGACGGGCGACGACCTCGCCCTCGCGCACGTTGGTGCCGACGCTGACATTGCGCTCGGCGAGCCGGCCGCCGATGCGGAAGGACAGCGCGGCCTGATCCTGCGCCTCGATGTGGCCGGTGAAGCTGATGTCCCTGGCCTCGCGCGGCGTTTCCACCGTGATGGTGCGGACGAGCCGGGCAGCAGGCGGGGCGGCCGCCTGCTCGGACTGGCAGCCGGCGACAGCGAGCGCGATCGCTGCGAGCGCAGCCCCCTGCAGCAAGCGGGCGGTGCGGGACTTGTCAGGCGTGCCCATCCTACCGGCCCATGCGCCGAAACGGCCGCGTGCTGCGCAGGATGCGCATCGATGTCAGCGCGCAAGCGGACCTCATGTCCTGCAAGCCGTTCAAAGGCATGATCCTGTTCCTCTGGCAACCGCACAACGACGGCGCGGAACCTCGTGCCGGGCAAGGTCCGTCGCACCGCGCGCTTCGGGTGACGGTGGGAACGCTACCAACAGACCGGCAGGGGCGGATTAGCTCAGAATCCCAACTCTGCGCTGGTCATCCCAATCTTTGGACAGGCTGCTCGGCATCGCCTGCGAGGGGCAAGCCGAGCGAAGTCCTGCCCCTGAAGCCAAGCGCGACCGGGATCAGAAGCAGGAAGCCAGCAGCTGAGACGGCGGCCATCAGGCAGTAAACATGCTCGCCCCATTCACCGTAGAGATAGCCCGCCAACGTGGTCAGGACGGCCATGATCCCGGCCCAGCTGGCTGCCAGCCAGGCTTGCGCCTGAGCCAACATCCCCGCGGGAGCGATCCGCGCGAGCAGGAAGACGCTGCTCAGATGCGTCGCTCCGAAGGTCAGTCCATGGGTGAACTGGAGAAGGACCAGGAAGCCGATCTGCGGATCCTGCGCCATCCCGGCCCAGCGCAGCGTCGCGATGGCCGCGCTGGCGGCGAGCAGGGCGGCCGCACCCGCCGAGCCTCGCACGACATAGCCCAGCAGGCTGAAGAAGGTGATTTCGGAGACGATGCCGGCGGCCCAAAGGGAGCCCATGGCTCCGCCGGATATGCCGAGGCTTTGCCAATGCAAGGTGCTGAAACCGTAGACTGCGGCATGGCTTGCCTGGACGAGGCTCGCTCCGGCGATGGCAAGAACGAGCAGATGCGGCCTTTCAAGTTTCCCGACCGGTTGCATCGGGGTAGTCGCGCGTTCCGGGACGCGCACGACCGCCACCGCTACGGCTGCGAGCGCCGTCACCAAGGCCGACAGAAGCAGCATTCCGATAATCGACGCGGCAGGAAGCCAGTCCAGCATCCAGCCGACAGAGAGGTTCGCGATCGCGAAGCCGGCCGAGCCCCAGAGGCGGATGCGCCCATAGCGCAATTCCGGAGTCTGCAGCTCCTTGAGGCTTCGCAAGGTGACGGCGTCGGTCAACGCGATCAGCGGCCCCTGGGCAAGCGCAATGGCGATGACCAGCAGGAGGATGGGCAGGAAGCCGCCGGCAAATGCCAGCAGCCCCGTGCCGACGGTGACCGTCACCGCGCAGATGACCAGGGCGGCTCTCGCCCGCCCGCTGCGGTCGGCCAGCGCGCCGACGACCGGGTTCGCGACGATGCGGGCCAGCAGCGGCGCGGCCAGCACAATCCCGATAGCCTCGTCGCTGAGCGACTGGGCGCGCAGCCAGAGCGGGAAAAACGGCAGGTTGACGCCGAGCTCGAAGAACAGGGCTGCGTAGAGGAAGGACAGGCGGCCGGTGGCCGCCTTCATGCCTCATGCTCGGCGTCAACCGGGCCGGTCTCGGGCGGGCGGACGTCGAGGGGCGTGGCGGACAGCTTCGTCAGGCTCCGCTCGCGCGCTTCGCTCGGACTGTGGCCGAACTCGCGCCGGAACGCCCGGCTGAAGGTCGAATGGTCGACGAAGCCGACCTCGTTGCCGATGATGTGGATCGAAGGGGAATCGCGGTGCGAGCTGAGCCGGCGATAGGCTTCGCGCAGTCTTTCGCGGTTGATGAAATGGGCGACGCCGCCAGTGCTCTCGAACAGGCGGTAGAGCTTGGATCGCGACATCGCCATCAGCCGCGCCAGTTGCTCGGGGCCGAATTCGGGCGAGGCCATGTTCTGGCGCACGACGAGACGGGCGCGGTCGATCAGGAGCGAGCTGAGGGACGCGTCGGCAGCTTCGGAGCGCTCGGCGCGCGGGGCGATGCAGGCTGCGACGAGGGCCCTGGTCGCCGTCGCCAGGCCCTGCGCCTGTGCGGGCGGGATGTGCGGCAGCTGCCGGGCGAGGTTGTCGATATAGCCTGCGAGCAGCGCGCCGAGCTGGGGGTTGATGTCGAGATCGTGGGCCTGATCGAAGTCCTCTAGCTCTTCCCGGCAGAAATCGCGCGGCAGAAACAGGGTCAGTACCTCCGTGTCCTCGGCCTGGCCTTCGAAGGGCAGGGCGAGTGAACGGAAGCTGAGGCTCTCCTGTCGCGTGGCCTCGCGGGACGGCGAGCCGTTGCGCGGCGCATGCGAGCGCGCCAGCACGACGCACCAATGGTCGAGGAAGGATCGAGGCCGGTGCCGCCAGCGGCGGGCAGGAGCGTTGGCGTACAGCGTCCGCGTCAGGACGATGTTGCCGAACGTCCAAGAGGAGAACTCGGCCGCGAAACTGTCGGAAGCCTCAATCGTCGGCAGGAGGTCGATCGTGTCCGCGAGCAGGGCGCGCCAGGCATCGAACTGATCTTGTGGCGGAATATCCTTGGTCGAGAAGCTCTGGGCGAAGACTGGCGTGACCGAGCTTCGCGGGGTGGGGTGTGAGAGTGCTGTCACGGCATCTTCCTCCCAGCCGCGTGACGCCAATCTATAGCGCGATGATCAATGGTGTCGGTGCTCAAGGGAAGGCCAAAAAATGGGCCGGCCTGTATTGGTTCATGCAGGTGCTCAACTTTCGGTCAATTTGATATTCTTGTTCTAATTCTGAACCTTCAACTGCGGAAGGCCGGAGTCCGATCGCATGCGTTCTCTATCAAGCGTTTAGAAGGAGGAAGCAACTGCCGGGTCGGCTCGACCCGACATAACTGTCTCCTAGCGTATCGAGGCCGCGTCGAAGATCCGGATTGGCGCGGTGACGAGCAGGCTTGCCGCCGAGCCGAGAGCATCTGCTGCGGCAAGCGGCGGCGAAACATCCGAATCGGTGATGACCTGGCCCTGCAGCAAGCGGTCGCCGATCAGGCGGACCGCGTCGGGGCTGGCGGCATAGAGATCGTGATTGATGCGGTCGCCGGCATTGATGGCGGTGAGATCGAGAACGGTGATGCCCGACAGCCCGGCAAACTGCTGCTGGTACTCATCGCGGGTCAGATCGATGCCGCCGAGGCGCGTCGCCCCCCTGGAGATGAAGCGCGAGAGCTGCAGCGCCCGGTCATGTTGGGCGACGAAGAGGGTGATCTGCGGCCGCCGCTTGCCCATATCCTCGACTTGGCGCCGGAACACGCCGACATCGAGATCGGGCGAGGCGAGGATGAGGTTGCTGATCTTGCGGGGCACGCCGCCCTGCTCGAGCGCGAGCTGGCGGACGGCCTCGACGGCGGGCCAGCTGCCCATCGAGTGGGCGAGGATGACGATGTCGCTGACGGACGGGCTGTTCGCCGCAGCCTTCAAGAGATAGGCGAGGTCCGAGCGCGAATAGGACGCATTGTCGAAGTCGCGGGCATAGTCGAGCAGATGGCCGCGCGATGGCCAGGAAAACAGGGCCGGCAGCGCATTAGCATCGGCATCGTGCGCCAATTGTGCGAAGCGGAAGACCGCCCGGTCGAACGGCGTGTTGAAACCGTGCACGAAGACGAAGACGCGCCGTTTCCGGCCGTTCGCCTTATTGAACCAGGACGCCAGCTGCGGCTTGGCGATCGGCGTCACCGAGCTGACGGTGAAATCCGTCTCCGGATTGCCCGGGACAGAACGCGGCAACTGGATGGTGCCGACCTCGCGGTCGCGCGGGATCGAGACGACGATGTTGGAGAAGGAGACAGTGTCTCCGCGATCGCCGCTGAACAGCACGCCCGGCTCGGCCGAAGGCGCGCGCGTCGTCGCGGTGAGCATGTTGACCCGGTCGGTGCCCGGCACGGGCGGTACGGTCTGCAGCATGCCGCGCGGCGTCCCGGCGCAGGCCCCGAGGCCAAGCGCGCAGACCAGGGCCATGACGGCATTCCGCAGATGGCGGCGGTCCAGACCCGGTGTCACCGCCATGTCCCGGGATGGAAAGGCCGGGGCGCGAGAGCGTGAGATGTACAGCACAAGAGAGCTTCGCTTCGATTTCCGCGCATCGGTGTCACTTCTGCCATCCGCGCAGCGGCTGTGAATCGGAGGCTCACTCAAGGTCATGACAGGATAAAGAAGCCATCCCGCAGCAGCAAGCGCGTGGAAGCCGAGCTTTGGCAGGCTCCCGGCGGCAACTTTGGGACAGGCGGCCCACTTTTTGGGATTCTGTGCCGATGCCCATTCCGCAAGGCAATCTAAGTTCCCGAGAATATGCACCGGGACTGCCCGGTCATCACATTTGTCACGACGCAGTCCTTCCAGGGTGCGCCAATACCAGGCTCGGGGGAAAAGGCACCATGACTGTCGAGAGCACCGCACCCAAGACGACGATGCAGCGATTTCTCGATACCGTCGAGAAAGTCGGGAACATGGTGCCCCATCCGGTCATCATCTTCCTGATCCTGATCGGTATCGTGATCGTGCTCTCCGCCGTGCTGAGCCTGTTCGGCGCGGCGGTGACCTTCGAGCGCATCAATCCCGACACGCACAAGGTCGAGACGGCGAGCACGGCGATCCGGAGCCTTCTGAATGTCGAAGGCATCCGCTTCATGTATTCGTCGCTGATCCCGAACTTCATGAGCTTCACCGCGGTGGGGCTGATGATCGTCGCGATGATCGGCGCCGGCGTCGCCGAGGAATCGGGGCTTGTCACCGCGCTGATCCGCAAGCTCGTGATCGTCTCCCCGGCCTGGGCGCTGACCTATATCCTCGCCTTCGTCGGCATCCTCGCCTCGATCGCAGCGGATGCCGGTTATCTCGTGCTGATCCCGCTCGCCGGCATCGCCTATCTCGCCGTCGGGCGGAATCCGCTGGCGGGCCTGGCGCTCGGTTTCGCGGCAGTGGCCGGCGCCTTCACCGTCAACATGCTGATCAAGCCGCTCGACGCGGTGCTGGTCGAGTTCACCAACGACGCGGCTCGCCTCGTCGATCCCAACCGGACGATCGGCCTTGCCTCCAATCTCTGGTTCTCGATCGCCTCGGTGATCTTCCTCACCGTTGTCGTCGCCTTCATCACCGACAGGATGATCGCGCCGCGTCTTGGCGCCTACGATCCTTCAAAGGCCGCCGAGGGCACCACGACCGAGCAGGGCGCCGTGCTCTCGGAATCGGAGTCGCGCGGCCTGCGCTATGCCGGCTTCGGCATGCTCGCCCTGATCGCGGTCTTCCTGGTGCTCACCATCCCGTCCTGGGCGCCGCTGCGCAATCCGACGACCGGCGAGCTGATCGGCAACTCGCCCTTCATGAACGGGCTGATCGCGCTGATCATGCTGATGTTCCTGGTCAGCGGCTGGTGCTACGGCATCGGCGCCGGGACGCTGCGGACCCTAACCGAGGTGATCGCGGCGATCGAGAAGTCGATCAAGAGCATGGGCGGCACGATCTTCCTGTTCTTCGTGCTCAGCCAGTTCGTCGCCTATTTCACCTACACCAATATCGGCACGGTGATGGCGCTGAGCCTGTCGGGCGTCCTGCAGGCGGCCAATATCGGCGCATTGCCGCTGCTGCTCGGCTTCATCGTCGTGGTCGCGATCATCGACCTCCTGCTCACCGGCGCGATCGCCAAATGGGCGATCTTCGCGCCGGTCTTCGTGCCGCTGCTGATGAAGCTCGGCGTCGAGCCGGAGGCGGTGCTGGCGGCCTATCGCGTCGGCGATTCCCCGATGAACGCGATCACCCCGCTCAACGCCTATTTCGCGCTCGTCGTCGGCTTCGCCCAGAAATACGACCGCAATGCCGGCGTCGGCACCATCGTCTCGCTGATGCTGCCCTATGTCGTGTGGATGTTCGTGCTGTGGACCGCACTCTTCGCGGTCTGGAAGATGCTGGGCCTGCCCTGGGGCCTCTGATCGAAGCCAATTCCGCACTGAAAAGCCAATCCAGACCCAAACCTCGGATGGATGTCATGAGCACTGCCAATATTCCCCTCGACGTCGAAGGCGCGATCGACCACCTGATGAACTTCCTCTCGGTCGAGGGCGTCACCGGCGAGGAGGCCGCAATCGCGGCCGCCGTCAGCGAAGCGCTGAAGAAGGCCGGCGTGCCTGCTTCCGCGATCCGCTTCGACGATGCCAACACGCGCATCCCGGTGCCGACCCAGACCGGCAACCTGATCGTCGATCTGCCGGGCACCAAGCCCGGCCCGCGCCTGATGTTCTCGACCCATCTCGACACTGTGCCGCTCTGCGCCGGCGCCAAGCCGAAGCGCGAGGGTGACCGGATCGTCTCCGATGGCACCACAGCGCTCGGCGGCGATGCCCGTACCGGCGTCGCGCTGCTCGTCGTGCTGGCGGAGACGCTGATCAAGCACAAGCTGCCGCATCCGCCGATCACGCTGCTGTTCACGGTTCGCGAGGAGAGCGGCCTGCACGGTGCCCGCGAGCTCAACCCGGCCGAACTCGGCGGGCCGGTCATGTGCATCAATGTCGACGGCCAGCTCGCCTCCGAGCTGATCATCGGTGCAGTCGGCCAGGAGAACTGGGAAGTCGAGATCAAGGGTAAGGCCTCCCATGCCGGCGTCGCGCCGGACAAGGGCATCTCGGCGACCCTGGTCGGCGCGCTCGGCCTCGCCGAGGCGAAGCGCACCGGCTGGTTCGGCAAGGTCGTCAAGGGCGACGAGTTCGGCACCAGCAATATCGGCATTTTCGGCGGCAAGAACGGCAAGCCGGCCGGCGACGCCACCAATGTCGTCACCGACTACGCCTTCCTGAAGGGCGAGGCACGCAGCCCCGAGCTCAGCTTCGCCACCAAGATCGTCGACGGCTACGAGGCGGCCTTCGCCAAGGCCAAGGCCGAGGTGACCGACCATGAGGGCGAGACTGCGGAGGTGACCTTCCGCCGGGCGGCTGCCTATCCCCCCTTCAAGCTCGCCGACGACGCCCTGGTCGTGAAGCGCGCGACCAAGGCGCTCGAGCTGCTCGGCATCAAGCCGACCTATCTGTTCTCGAATGGCGGGCTCGACGCGAACTGGCTCGACAAGGCCGGGATCCCGACCATTACCATCGGCGCCGGCCAGGCCGAGATCCATACGATCAAGGAATACGTCAAGCTCGACGAATACGAGAAGGGCTGCCGCCTCGGCATCCTGATGGCGACGCTCGAAGACTGAGACGGAGCGAGCGGGACGGTGACGGCCCAAGCAGACGCAACAAGGAGCTGAGCGCGTGAGCCCGATTGCCTATACCGCCCTGATCATCGCAGTCGCGGTCGTCCTGTTCGTCACGAACAAGGTGCCGGTCGTGCTGGTGGCAATGGGCACGGCGCTCTCGCTCTGGGCGACCGGCGTGCTGACACTGCCGCAGGCGCTGGGCGGGCTCGGCGACCCCGCCGTGATCTTCATCGCGTCGCTCTTCATCATCAGCACCGCGCTCGAGGTCACGGGGGTGACGGCCTGGGCAGGCCAACTCCTGATCAAGGGCGCGGGTGAGGAGAGCCGCACGCGCCTTCTCCTGCTGACCATGACGCTCGTCGCCCTCCTGACCGCGCTGATCAGCGTCAACGGCGCCGTCGCGGCGCTGATGCCGGTCGTCGTGGTCATCGCGGTCAGGTTGCGCCGGAACTCGTCGCAGCTCTTGATGCCGCTCGTCTTCGCGGCCCATGCCGGCTCACTGCTGGCGCTGACCGGCACACCCGTCAACGTACTCGTCTCCGAGGCGGCGGCGGATGCCGGCGTCGGCGGATTCGGTTTCTTCGAATTCGCGCTCGCGGGCATTCCGCTACTGCTCGGCTCGATGGCGATCATGATCCTGTTCGGCGAGAAGCTGCTGCCCCAGCGCAACGGCGCGACCATGCCGGCCGATTTCAGTCGGCACGCCCGAACGCTGGTCGAGCAGTACGGGCTCGCCAGCGGCGTCTTTCAGCTGCGCGTGCGTCCGACCTGCCCCTATATCGGCCAGCCGGCGACCGCGGTCGATGTCAGCGGCTTTCCCGGCTTGCAGTTCGTCGCGATCCAGGAAGGCGAGAGCGGCGGCCCGCTACGCCGCGGGACGATCGCCGAGGGTGACTTCATTCTGCTGCGCGGCGAGGCCGAGGCAGCCGCCAACCTCTCGGTCAAGATGCATCTCGCCTTCCGCGACGAGGGCGCCGCGGCCGGCGAGGGCGAGGAGACGCTGTTCAACCGCCGCTCCGGTCTCGCCGAGGTGGTGATCCCGCCGCGCTCGGGCCTGATCGGCCAGAGCGTGTTCCCGGGCATGGTCACCGAAAGCGGCGACCTGATCATCCTCGCCGTCCAGCGCGCCGGCAACGAGGTCGTCGCCGCGAGCGCGACCAGCGATGGCGGCGGCATCGTGCTTCAGACCGGCGACACCATGCTGCTTCAGGGCACCTGGAAGGCCCTCGACACCCATCTCGACGATCCCGACGTGCTGGTCGTCAGTTCGCCGGAGCTCGTCAGGCGCCAGGCGGTGCCGATGGGGCCGGGCGCCAAGCAGGCGATCGTCATCCTGTTCGCGATGGTGCTGATGCTGGCGACCGGCATCGTGCCGCCGGCGGTGGCCGGGCTGCTCGCGGCCGGCGCCGTGATCCTGTGCGGCATCATGAATGTCGAGCAGTCCTATCGCGCGATCTCGTGGACGACGGTGATCCTGGTCGGCGCGATGATGCCGCTCTCGACGGCGATGGTCGAGACCGGTGCCGCCAAGATGCTGGCCGAGCGGCTGGTCTACATGGTCGGCGATGCCGGGCCGATGGCGCTGCTCGCCGGCCTGTTCGTGCTGACCGCGATCATGGGCCAGTTGATCAGCAACACCGCGACGGCGCTGATCGTCATCCCGATCGGCGTCGCGGCCGCGGCCAGCATGGGCATCTCGCCGCGTCCTGTGCTGATGAGCACCGCGGTCGCGGCGGCCGGCGCCTTCCTGACCCCGATCGCCACACCGACCAACCTGATGGTGATGGGGCCGGGCGGCTACGCTTTCGGCGACTACTGGAAGCTCGGCCTGCCGCTGCTGATCTGGTTCTTCGTGGTCGCGGTCTTCATCGTGCCGCTGATCTGGCGCTTCTGAAGCGCGGCTCCCGCGGCAGCTGCCGATCTGCCTCCTATTGCCGGCCGGCGCGAATACCGCGCCGGCCGTTTGCTGTTTGCCGCTGGGGCATGAAGTTGACCTTCGGCTCGTTCCCATTCGACAATCTTCGCCGTGCAGAAATGCGCATAGCGCGGTGCGTGCTGCTTTGGCTTACTCGCGAGTAAGGTCATGAACAGCGAGTACGAGCGCTGGAGATACCGCGGCGATCAATGATCGCGGGCTCGACGGGAGGATGCGATGAACGAAGCCGGGGCTCCTGTGCTCCTGGCGGTCGAGGGGGCCGTTGCGGTCATTACCCTCAATCGCCCGCAAGTGCTCAACGCGATCGACGCGGCGACCGCGCGCGCCTTTGGCGACGCGGTGGCTGATGTCGCCGGCGATCCCGCCGTGCGCTGCGTGTTGTTGCGCGGCGAGGGCCGGGCCTTCTGCGCCGGCGGCGATGTCTCCCGTTTCGTCGATGGCGACCCGCTCGGTGCGGTCGAGGCGATCATCGATCCGCTCCATGCCGCGTTGAAGCAGCTCGATTCCCTCTCCGTGCCCACGGTCGCGGCGGTGCAGGGCGCCGCCGCCGGCGCCGGTTTCAGCCTCGCCCTGGCCTGCGATCTCGCGTTCGCCGCCGACGATGCTGTGTTCACCCTGGCCTATGCCCGCATCGGAGCGAGCCCGGACGGCTCGGCGACCTACCGGCTGCCGCGGCTGGTCGGGCCGCGCAAGGCGCTCGAACTCGCCATGCTGGCCGAGCCGGTCAGGGCCCCCGAGGCGCTCGCGCTCGGCCTGGTCAACCGCGTGGTGCCCGCCGCGGCGCTGCAGGACGAGGCGCTAGCACTGGCGAAGCGGCTCGCCGCCGGCCCGACCGGCGCCTATGGCCGGATCAAGGACCTGATCGGCCATTCGCTCGACAACGCGCTCCCCGCGCAGCTCGATCGCGAGCGCGAAGCCTTCCTCACCGGCGTCGCCACGGCTGACTTCAAGGAGGGCGCGAGCGCGTTCCTGGCGAAGCGGCCGGCCCGGTTCGAAGGGCGCTGAGATGGCGGCAGCGACGCCCGCCGGTGTGCCCGCCCGGCCGATCCTGGAGGTCGCGGGCGTCTCGCTCGCCTTCGGCGGCGTGCGCGCTTTGACCGACGTCTCCTTCCAGGTGCCGGAAGGCTCGATCACCGCGGTGATCGGGCCCAATGGCGCTGGCAAGACCTCGCTGTTCAATACGATCTCCGGCTTCTACCGGCCGCAAGCCGGGCAGATCAGCTTTGCCGGCGAGAGCCTGACCGGCGTACGTGCGCCGGAACGGGCGGCGCGGGGCCTCGCCCGCACCTTCCAGAACATCGCGCTGTTCCGCGGCATGACCGTGCTCGACAACATCAAGCTCGGCCGGCACGCGCATCTGCGCACCGGCGTGCTCGACGCCCTGTTTTACTGGGGCCGGGCGCAGAAGGAGGAGCTGGAGCTGCGGGCCGAGATCGAGGAGCGGATCATCGACTTCCTCGAGATCCAGCACATCCGCAACGCCTCGGTCGCCACCCTGTCCTACGGGCTGCAGAAGCGTGTCGAGCTCGCCCGGGCGCTGGCCATGCGTCCGCGCATCCTGATGCTCGACGAGCCGGTTGCCGGGATGAACCGCGAAGAGACCGAGGACATGGCCCGCTTCATCCTCGACGTGAAGGAGGAATGGGGCGTGACCATTCTGATGGTCGAGCACGACATGGGCATGGTCATGGACATCTCCGACCATGTCGTCGTGCTGAACTTCGGCCAGGTCATCGCCAGCGGCACCCCGCGCGAGGTCCAGGGCAATGAGGCGGTGATCGCGGCCTATCTCGGCTCAGGCGATGTCGGCGAGCTGTCCCGCCGGATCAAGGCGGAGGCGGTGTGATGGACACGCTCTTCCTCTTCGAAGTCACCTTGGCCGGGCTCGGCGCCGGCGCGCTCTATTCCCTCACCGGCGTCGCCTTCGTGTTGATCTACAAGGCGACCCGCGTGGTGAACCTCGCCATCGGCGAGATCCTGATGCTGGGCGGCTATGCCTTTCTCGGTTTCGCCGCCGGGCTCGGCTTCTCGCCCTGGCTCGCTCTGCCGCTCGCGATCGCCGCCGGCGGTGTCCTCGGCTGGCTGGTCGAGCGCACCATGATCCGGCCGATGCTGGGCGAGAGCCCGATCTCGGTGTTCATGGTGACGATCGGCCTCGGCTCGATCCTGGCCGGCGTCGTCCAGCTCGGCTGGGGTGCCGATCCGCTGCGTCTGCCGGAGTTCCTGCCGAATGCGCCGATCTTCATCGGCGAGGCCTATCTCGCGCCCAAGGTCGCGTTCGGCTTCGCCGCGGCGGCGATCGTGATCGGGCTCTTCCTCGCCCTGTTCCGCTTCTCGCGCGGCGGCGTCGCGCTGAAGGCGACGGCGGCCGACCCGGGCGCCGCCTATTCGGTCGGCATCGACGTACCGCGCGTCTTCTCGGTCGCCTGGATCCTCGCCTGTGCGACGGCCGCCGGCGCCGGCGTGCTGGTCGGCGCGATCGGCGGGATCTCGCCGACCATGGGCGTGTTCGGCCTTTCCGTCCTGGTCGTCGTTATCATCGGCGGGCTCGATTCGATCGCCGGGGCGCTGGTCGGCGGCCTCTTGATCGGGCTGGTCGAGGCGCTGGCCGGCGCCTTCCTCGGCGGCGAATTCAAGCTCGTCGTCACCTTCGCTTTGCTGCTCGTGCTGCTGATGGTCCGGCCCTACGGCCTGTTCGGCACGCATGAGATCGAGAGGCTTTAGAGCCATGCGGATCGGCACGCTCAAGACCAGCTATGCCGCCGACGAGGCGCTGTTCGATAGCTCCGTGCAGCGCACTCTGCTGGTGCTGCTCGCGCTCGCTGCGGTCGCCTTCCCCTTCGTGGCGAGCCCGTACTGGCTCTTCCTCGCCTGCCTCTGCGCCATCAATGTCGCGAGCGCGACGGGGCTGAACCTGCTCACCGGCTATACCGGGCTCGTAAGCCTGGGGCAGGCGGCGTTCATGAGCGTCGGCGCCTACACGGTCGCGGTGCTGGAGATCCGGCTCGGCACGCCGTTCCTGCTCAACCTGCTGATCGGCGCGGGGCTCGCTGCGATGATCGGCATCCTCGTCGGCATTCCCAGCCTCAAGGTGAAGGGGCTCTACCTCGCCATCGCGACGATCGCAGCCTCGGTCATCCTGCACTTCCTGTTCTCGCACTGGTCGCTGACCGGGGAGGCGCGGGGCCTGTCGATGCCGCCGGCACGGTTGTTAGGGATCAGTCTCGACCAGCCCTTCTCGCTCTACTGGCTGATCATGCCGGTGACCTGCCTGATGGTGCTTGGCGCCGCCAACCTGCTGCGGACCCGCATCGGGCGCGCCTTCATCGCGATCCGCGACCGTGACATCTCGGCCGAGGTGCTCGGCATTCCCCTGCTGCGCTACAAGCTGACCAGCTTTGCGATCTCGTCCTTCTATGCCGGCCTCGCCGGCGGGCTCTGGGCCTATTTCTTCCGCGTCGTCACGCCGGAGAGCTTCCCGCTGGTCAACTCGATCTTCTACCTCGCCGCGATCATCGTCGGCGGCATGGGGACGATCCTCGGCGGCATCCTCGGCGCGGTCTTCATGACGCTGGTGCCCGAGCTTCTGAAATTCGTCGCGAACTGGGCGACGCCGATCTACCCCGACGCGCTCGCGGCGCTGGCGCCGGTGCGCACCATCGTCTTCGGCGGGCTGATCGTCGGCTTCCTGATCTTCGAACCGCGCGGCCTCGCCGAAATCTGGCGGCGGGTGCGGCGCTTCTTCCATCTCTGGCCCTTCAGGACCTGAAGGCGCACGGGACACGTGCCTTTGACGAAACGGCCGTCGCCAAGAACGGCCACATCAGCGGGAGGACGATAATGAGCAAGATGAAGTTGAACAGGCGGGAGCTTCTGGCCGGGACGGCGGCAACGGCCGCGATGGCCTTCGGGATGGGGCCGCTCGCGGCGCAGGAGGGCGGCGACATCGTGCTCGGCGGCTCGATCCCGCTGACCGGCGTCTTCGCCTTCGCCGGTGTCGGCATCCATGCCGGCATCCAGGACTATCTCAAGATCCTGAACGATGGCGGCGGCATCAAGGGCCGCAAGATCAGGTACGTCGCCGAGGACACCGCCTACAAGGTCGACGCCTCGGTCGCCGCCTTCAACAAGATCACCAGCCAGGAGAAGGTCTCGCTCTATTATGGCGACTCGACCGGCTTCTCGAAGACGATCAATCCCGAGCTCGAGCGCCGCGGCACCATGATCATGGCCGGCGCCTCCTTCGCGACTGAGCTCAACGATCCCAAGAAGTACCCGCTGCAGTTCATGGCCGGGCCGGACTACACCGAGATGTTCGGCATCCTCCTGCGTTACATCGCCAAGGAGAAGCCGGGCGCGCGTGTCGCCTTCATCTACTCCGACACCGAGTTCGGGCGCGACCCGATCGTGCCGGGCGAGGCGGTCGCCAAGGAGCTGAAGCTCACCGTCGTCGAGAAGATCGTGACCCCGCCCGGCAGCGTCGACGTCTCGACCGAGGTACTGAAGCTGCGCCGCGCCAATCCCGACTTCACGATCTTCCACGGCTATGTGCTGGCGCCGATCCCGGAATTCGTCACGCAGGCGAAGCAGATGGGCATGAAGAGCCAGTTCATGGGTACCTTCTGGACCATGGACAATTCGACGGTGCAGCGCATGGGCGACGCCGCCGACGGCTTCATGGGCGTGATGCCCTACCGCTACTATTACGACAAGGACGGCACCTCGCCGATGCTGGAGAAGATCCGGCAGATGCGTACCGAGTACCAGTCGACCGGCTATCTCCAGGGCTTCGTCACCGCCATGCTGATGGCCGAGGCGGTGAAGCGCACGCTCGACGCTGGCAAGGAGCTGACGGGGGCCAATCTCAAGGCCGGGCTGAACAGCATCAAGGACTTCGACACTGGCGGCCTGTTCGGCGTGCCGATCTCGATCCCCGGCAATTCCGTGCCGGTCGGCCGGATCTATCGCTTCGACAGCAAGGCCAAGCAGATGCTGCCGGCCTCCGACTGGATCAAGCTTTGATCCTCAGGCGCAGGGTGAGGGGCTGAAGGCATGGCCGGGACCGCGGTGCTCGACGTCAACAATGTCGAGGTCGTCTACAACAGGACGGTGCAGGTGCTGCGCGGCCTGTCGCTGCGCGTGCCGCAGGGGCAGATTGTCGCCCTGCTCGGCTCGAACGGTGCCGGCAAGTCGACCCTGCTCAAGGCCGTCTCGAATCTGCTCGCGCTCGAGGATGGCGCCGTCACCGGCGGCGCCATCCATTTCCAGGGCGACGACATCGCGAGCCTTGCGCCGCACGGCCTCGTCCGGCGCGGCCTGTTCCATGTCATGGAGGGGCGGCGCATCTTCGAGGATCTGACGGTCGAGGAGAACCTCACCGCGGCGACCTTCGCGCTGACCGGGCGCAAGCTGCCGGCGGCGGATTTCGATCTGGTCTACAGCTACTTCCCGCGTCTGCACGAGCGCCGGAAGGGGCTGGCGGGCTATCTCTCTGGCGGCGAGCAGCAGATGCTCGCCATCGGCCGGGCGCTGATCGCGCGGCCTTCGCTGATCCTGCTCGACGAACCCTCGCTCGGCCTCGCGCCGAAGCTGGTCGAGGAGATCTTCACGATCATCGCCCGGATCAATGCCGAACAGGGGGTCTCGATGCTGCTGGTCGAGCAGAATGCGGCGGTCGCCTTCGCGGTGGCGAATTACGGCTACATCCTCGAAATGGGCAAGGTCGTGATCGACGGTCCGGTCGAGAAGCTGGTCCGCGACCAGGACGTGCGCGAATTCTATCTCGGCCTCGGCGGCGCCGGGGGCGAGCGCAGCTATCGCGATATCAAGCATTACAAGCGCCGCAAGCGCTGGCTTTCGTGAGGTCGGCAACGATGCGCGAGCTTCCCAATCTCACCCTGCCGCAGATGCTGCGCGAGAATGCGCGGGCGATGCCCGAGCGCGTCGCTCTCAGGCAGAAGGACTTTGGCATCTGGCTGCCGATCAGCTGGGCCGAATATGATCGCCGAGCCCGGCATTTCGGGCTTGGTCTGCGGGCGCTAGGCCTCGCCGAAGGCGGGCATGTCGGTATCCTCTCCGAGAACCGGGCCGAATGGGTGGTCGCCCAGCTCGGCGCCGGCATGGTCGGGGCGGTGGCGATCGGCGTCTATGCGACGAGCCCGGCCAACGAGGTCGCCTATGTGCTGGGGCATGCGGAAGTCGAGATCGTGGTCTGCGAGGACCAGGAGCAGGCCGACAAGGTGCTGGAGCGCATCGCGGAGCTGCCGCGGCTGAAGCGGATCGTGGTGATCGATCCCAAGGGCTTGCGGCACTACGGTTCGGAGCTGATCATCTCCTTCGCCGATGTGCTGAAGAGCGGGGCCGAATACGAGATCGCGCATCCTGGCCTGGTCGAGGCCTGCCTTGCCGCCCAGACTCCGGCCGCTATCGGCCTGATGGTCTACACCTCCGGCTCGACCGGCAAGCCCAAGGGCGCGATGCTGAGCTACCGCAACATGCGGGCCCAGGCTGCCGGCGTGATCGAACGGCTCGGCTACGATGCCGATACCACCAACCTGTCCTATCTGCCGCTCTGCCATGTCGCCGAGCAGATGCTGAGCACGATGGCGCCGATCTATTCCGGCTCCTGCGTATCCTTCGGCGAGTCGATCCGTACCGTGCAGGAAGACCTGCGCGAGATCGCGCCGAGCCTGTTCCTCGGCGTGCCGCGGATCTGGGAGAAGCTGCACGCTGCGATCCACATCAAGCTGATGGAGGCCGGCGGCTGGCGCCGGCGCCTGTTCGAGGCGGGCCTTGCCGCCTGCGAGCCCTTCGCCACCAAGCCACCGGCTGCACGCAGTCTGCGCGAGAAGGCGGTCGCCGGCTTCTACCATCTCGTCATCTTCCGGGCGCTGCAGAACTTCATCGGCCTGCGCAAGGTGAAGGTCGCGCTCACCGGCGCGGCGCCGATCCCGCCGCGCATCGTCCAGTTCTTCCGCACGCTCGGTGTCCCGCTCGTCGAGGTCTATGGCCTCACCGAGACTTCGGGAATGTCCGTCGGCCAGCGCCGTGAGCGCCTGCTGCCCAGCTCGGTCGGCGAGGCGGTTGCCGGCGCCGAGCTCAAGCTGGGTGCCGAAGGCGAACTCCTGCTGCGCGGAGACATCGTCTTCGAGGGCTATTTCCGCAATCCCGAGGCGACCGCCGCCGTGCTGCGCGATGGCTGGCTGCACACCGGCGACGTCGCCGCGATCGAGGACGGCCAGACAAGGATCGTCGACCGGCTGAAGGACATCATGATCACCGCCGGCGGCAAGAACCTCAGCCCGTCCGAGATCGAGAACACAGTAAAGGGCAGCGCCTTCATCAAGGAGTGCATCGTCGTCGCCGATGGCCGGCGCTATCCCTCGGCGCTGATTCAGATCGACGGCGAAACCGTCGGCAAATGGGCCGAGGAGAACCGCATCGCCTTCACCCATTTCCGCAGCCTCGCCGAGCACAGCCGCGTGCGCGAGCTGGTCGCCGCCGAGATCGAGCGGGCCAATGCCCAGCTCGCGCCGGTCGCGCAGCTCAAGCGCTTCCACCTCCTCGTCAAGGAACTCGACCATGACGATGATGAGGTCACCGCGACGATGAAGGTGCGCCGCGCCAACATCGCGAAGAAATACGCCGCCGAGATTGAAGGGCTGTACAAGCCCGAGCGGCAGGCCGAATCCGCCTGAAGGAGCAGTTTCATGAGCCGACATGTCGTCATCACCGCGGGCGTCCGCACTGCCATCGGTACCTTTGGCGGGGCGCTGTCCGGCCATGCTCCGACGCAGCTCGGCGCGCTCGTCGTCGGCGAGGCGCTGAACCGCGCCGGGTTGCCCGCTGCCGAAGTCGGCCATGTCGTCTTCGGCAATGTCATCCTGACCGAGTCGAAGGATGCCTATCTCGCCCGCGTCGCGGCGGTCGAGGCCGGGATTCCGGTCGAGATTCCCGCGATGACGCTGAACCGGCTCTGCGGCTCCGGCGTTCAGGCGATTATCTCGGCAGCGCAGGCGATCATGCTCGGCGATTGTGAGACCGCCGTCGCCGGCGGCGCCGAGACGATGAGCCGGGCGCCGCATCTGCTCGCCACGGCCCGCTTCGGCCAGCGCATGGGCGATGCGGTCGTCGCCGACCATCTGACCGGCGTGCTGACCGACCCGTTCGGCAATGGCATCATGGGCATCACGGCGGAGAACGTCGCCGAGCGTTTCGGCATCGACCGCGAGGCGCAGGACGCCTTCGCCGCCGAAAGCCAGCGCCGCGCCGCCGAGGCGATCGCCGCCGGCCGCTTCAAGGAGCAGATCCTGCCGGTCGAAGTCCGCAAGGGCCGCGACATGATCAGCTTCGATACCGACGAGCACCCCAAGCCTGCGACCACGACGGAGTCGCTCAAGGGCCTGCGCCCGACCTTCAAGAAGGACGGGACGGTCACCCCCGGCAACGCCTCGGGCATCAATGACGGCGCCGCCGCCATGGTGCTGATGGAGGAAGGCCGCGCCGGCCGCGAAGGGAAACCGGTGCTGGCGCGCCTCGTCGGCTACGCCCACGCCGGCGTCGAGCCCGGCGTGATGGGCATCGGCCCGGTGCCGGCTGTGCAGGCTCTGCTCAAGCGCACCGGGCTCGCCCTCGGCGATTTCGACGTGATCGAGTCGAACGAGGCCTTCGCCGCCCAGGCCTGCGCCGTCGCCAAGGAACTCGGCTTCGATCCGGCCAGGGTCAACCCGAATGGCGGGGCGATCGCGCTCGGCCATCCCGTCGGTGCGACGGGCGCGATCATTACCCTGAAGGCGGCCTATGAGCTCCAGCGCACCGGCGGTCGCTACGGGCTCATCACGATGTGCATCGGCGGTGGTCAGGGCATCGCGCTGGCCATCGAGCGGGCCTGAGCCGGATGGCGGCGCCACTCTGGAAGACGCAGGCGCAGCGCGAGCAGGAGCGCGCGCTTAAGCGCGAGGCGGTGCTGCGGGCTGCGGCGCGCGCCTTCAGCGAGCAGGGATTTCACCGGACCTCGCTCGACGATGTCGCAGAACGGCTCAACGTCACCAAGCCGACCATCTACCATTACGTCCGCAGCAAGGACGAAATCCTGTTCGAATGCGTGCGCATCGGGCTGGAGCGGCTCGATTCCGCCTCCGCCTCCGCCGAGGCGCAGCGTGGCGGCGGCTGCGGGCTCGACCGGCTGATCGTGCTCTGGACCGAATATGCGCGGATCGTCACCGAGGATTTCGGGCGCTGCCTCATCCTGGTCGGCGAGGACCCGTTGCCGGCCGAGACGCGCAAGGAGCTGCGTGCCCTCAAGGGCAAGATCGACAAGCGTTTTCGCGGGCTGATCGAGCAGGGTATCGCCGACGGCTCGATCCAGCCCTGCGATTCCAAGCTGCTCGCTTTCGCTGCGGCCGGCGCGCTTAGCTGGATCGCCCGCTGGCACGACCCGGCGGGCTCCTTGCCGGTCGATGAGATCGCCCGCCAGACGATCGGCTTTTTCGTGAACGGCATCGGGCTGAATGGCGCGGGAGCGGGACGCAGCCGCCATGCCGGGCAGCACGCGAGCGCGGTCTAAACGGGCGCTTCGCACTGCCTGGATCGTGGACTTCTCAGGCCGTATGGCGGCTTGGCGCGGCGGCACGCTCTCCCGGCCGCTAAAATTCGAGATTGATTGACATCAATTACGCGTGTTCCCGAACACCGCATTGAGGCGGGCAGCGGCCAGGGTCGTTGCTAAAGCGTCTTACGCTGGCGATAGTGCAGTGCGGCAAGCTGCTGCGACGCTCCGACGTACAAGCCCTGTGGCGCGTAGGGAAAAGCGATATGACCGGTCCCTTCTCGGTGAACCCATCCGCCGGTGCAAAGGCGGAAGCGCTGTTTCGCTCCGATCTCGGCGACTATCTGATCGATGTCGCCCAGCGCAACGTCCTGATGCTCGATGTGCTGCGAAGGCGCGGCGACAATTATCTCGAGCATGTGGCGATGATCGCCCCGCATGTCCTGGGCTTCAGCTTCGAGCCCGTGATGAGCGGCCGCAACCTGCCGCGCCCGGTTAACTACTGGCTGGTCCGGATCATTCCGCCGGAGGGCGTCGTCACCAACGAGGCGTCTCGCCCCTTCATCGTGGTCGATCCGCGCGCTGGCCATGGGCCGGGGATCGGCGGGATGAAGCCCGACAGCGAGATCGGCGCGGCGCTCGCAGCCGGCCATCCCTGCTATTTCATCGGCTTCCTGCCCGATCCGGTGCCGGGCCAGACGATCGAGGATGTCGGCTGCGCCGAAGCCGCCTTCATCGAGGCCGTGATCAAGCGCCATCCCGATTATCCCGGCAAACCCTGCGTCATCGGCAATTGCCAGGCCGGCTGGGCCGTGCTCGGGCTCGCCGCCGCTCGCCCCGATCTGATGGGGCCGATCATGGCCGCGGGCGCGCCGTTGGCCTATTGGAACGGCAAGGACGGCCTCAATCCGATGCGTTATTCGGGCGGCATGCTCGGCGGCTCCTGGCTGGCTTCGCTGACGGGTGATCTCGGCGCCGGCATCTTCGACGGGGCCTATCTCGTCCAGAATTTCGAGAAGCTGAACCCGGCCAATACCTGGTGGAGCAAGCTCTACGATGTCTGGTCGCAGGTCGATACCGAGGCCGAGCGCTTCCTCTCTTTCGAGAAATGGTGGGGCGGCCATGTGCTGCTCAATCGCGAGGAGATCGAGTTCATCGTCGAGGAACTCTTCGTCGGCAACAAGCTGACCAAGGGCGAGGTCAAGCTGTCCTCCGGCAAGACGATCGACCTGCGCGAGGTCACCTCGCCGATCGTGGTGTTCTGCTCCTGGGGCGATAACATCACTCCGCCGCAGCAGGCACTGGGCTGGGTCACCGATCTCTATGCCAGCGATCTCGCGCTGATCGCGGCCGAGCAGACCATCGTCTACTGCATCCACCCGCAGGCCGGCCATCTCGGCGTGTTCGTCTCGAGCTCGGTTGCAAGGAAGGAGCATACCGAGCTCACCGAGAACATGGACCTGATCGACATCCTGCCCCCCGGGTTATGGGAGGCGGTGATCACGCCGCGCGAGCCGGGGCAGGATTATGCCGACCTCGCTGCCGGCAAACATGTGCTGCGCTTCGAGCCGCGCAAGCTCGACGACATCCGCGCTCTCGGGCTGAACACGGCCGAGGATGACCGGCGTTTCGCGACCGTTGCCAAGCTTTCGGAGATCAACGCCGATCTCTACAAGACCTGGCTGCGTCCCTGGGTGAAGGCCGTCGCCAACGCGCCTTCCGCGGAATTGTCGCGCAGGCTCAATCCGCTGCGCTCGCAATTCGAGGCGTTCTCGCACAACAACTCGTTCCTGCGCGGCGTTCCGGCCTTGGCGGAGCAGGTCCGCCGCAATCGCCGCCCAGCGGCTGCCGGCAATCCGTTCCTCGCCTGGCAGCAGATGGCATCGCAAAACATCGCCGCCTCGCTCGATCTGTTCCGTGACATTCGCGATTCCGCGACCGAACTCCTGTTCAAGCAGGTCTATGGCTGGCCGGCCCTTCAGCAGGCGCTCGGCGTCAGCGACGAGACGGCGCGCCCCGTGCCGGCCGACCGCGAACGCGGCGTCGCCGAGCTGGAGGCCGGGCTTGCCGGCTTGCGCCAGCGGGTCAGCGATATCGATGCGAACATCGCCGTGCTGCGTGCCTTCATGTTCGTCCTGGCGGCAGGCAAGAGCCTGGATGAGCGCATCTTCGCCGCTCTTCGACGCCTGCAGAAAAAGCACCAGAGCCTGGAAGGCACGACGCTCTGGCAGTTCAAGGCCAAGGTCCGGGAGCAGTTCTTCATGCTGCGCTTCGACCGGGAGGAGGCTGTCGCCGCGATCGCGCGCGTTCTGCAGAAGCAGGCGCCGCCGATCTCGCTGGAGGAGTTCCACGGCATCCTGACTGCCGCCGGCCCGCTCGAAGGGGAAGCGCTCGCCCGCTACGAACGCGTCAGCAGGATGTTCCCGGATCACGCGCCGGGGCGCGAGCCGCCGGCGCCGGCGGCGGGAACGCCGCCCCCGACGGTTCGCGCAGCTCCGCCCAAGCCGGCAGCGCAGCGGCGCAGGCCCGGCACCGGAACGCGCCGCCGTACCGCCCCGCAGAAGTGAGCCTAACGATGGCCCAGACCTCCACGCTCGCCGCCGAAGCCGGTCAGTCCCGGCGCTCCGCTGCCAACGGCGACAAGTATGAGCGCCTGATCGCCAAGGCGCGCGAGATCCCGCCGGCATTGACCGCGGTCGCGCATCCCTGCGACGAAGCCTCGCTGAGGGGCGCGCTCGACGCGGCGGCGCAAGGCTTGATCACGCCGATCCTTGTCGGCCCCACCGGCCGGATCATCGCGACCGCGAAGCAGGCCGGCCTCGATATCGCCGGCTTCGAGATCGTCGACACCCCGCACAGCCATGCCTCGGCGGCCAAGGCGGTCGAGCTGGTGCATGCCGGCAAGGCGGCGCTGCTGATGAAGGGCAGCCTGCACACCGACGAATTGCTGGCCGAGGTGACCAACAAGGAGACCGGGCTGCGGACGGGCCGGCGCATCAGCCATGTCTTCATCATGGACGTGCCGACCTATGCCGAGCCGCTCTTCATCACCGACGCCGCGGTCAACATCTTCCCCGATCTCGAAGCCAAGCGCGACATCATCCAGAACGCGATCGACCTGCATGTCGGGCTCGGGCTCGGCACGCCGCGGGTCGCGATCCTGTCGGCGGTCGAGACCGTGACGACCAAGATCCCGAGCACGCTGGAGGCGGCTGCCCTCTGCAAGATGGCCGATCGTGGCCAGATCTGCGGGGGCCTGCTCGACGGGCCGCTCGCCCTCGACAATGCGATCAGCCCGGAAGCCGCCAGCATCAAGGGCATCGTCTCGCCGGTCGCGGGCAAGGCCCAGATCCTTGTGGTGCCGGACCTCGAAGCCGGCAACATGCTGGCGAAGAACCTGACCTTCCTGTCGGGCGCCGATGCCGCCGGCATCGTGCTCGGCGCGCGCGTGCCGATCATCCTGACCAGCCGTGCCGACAATGTCCGCACCCGGCTGGCCTCCTGCGCCGTCGCCGGGCTCTACGCCCACGCGCTGGCCCAGACGCGTCCGATCGGAGGCTAGGCGGTGAGCGAGGTCCTGTTCGTCGTCAATGCCGGCAGTTCGAGCATCAAGTTCAAGCTCTACCGGGTGATCGGCGATGATATCGCGCTGGTCTTCGGCGGCGCCGTCGACGGCATCGGGACGAGGCCTCGGCTCAAGGCGAAGGACCATGCCGGTGAGACGCTGATCGAGCGCAGCTACGCCGCGGATGAGGTCGCGAACTCCTCACAGGCGCAGCGCATCATCGCCGACTGGGTCGGCGGCGAGATGAAGGACGCGCAGCTCATCGGCATCGGCCATCGCGTCGTCCATGGCGGCCCGGTCTATTCGGCGCCAGTGCTGGTCGACGACGCAGTGATGCGGACGCTGGAGACCTTCATCCCGCTCGCGCCGCTGCACCAGCTCAGCAATCTCGACCCGATCCGCGTCCTGCGCGAGCGCCGGCCCGATCTCCCCCAGGTCGCCTGTTTCGATACCGCCTTCCATCGCGGCCATCCCGAATTGTCGGACCGCTTCGCCCTGCCGCGCGGTCTCTATGACGAGGGTGTCCGGCGCTACGGCTTCCACGGCCTCTCCTACGAGTACGTTTCGCAGGCGCTACGCGGTATCGCGCCGGAGATCGCCGACAAGCGTGTGATCATCGCCCATCTCGGCTCCGGCGCCTCGGTCTGCGCCCTTGAGGGCGGCCGCAGCATCGAGACGACGATGGGCTTCACCGCGCTCGACGGGCTGCCGATGGGGACGCGCTCCGGCTCGCTCGACCCGGGCGTCGTGCTGCACCTGATCGAGCAGAAGGGCATGAGCCCGGCGGAAGTCGGGCACATGCTCTACCATGAGAGCGGCCTGCGCGGCCTGTCCGGGATCAGCAACGATGTCCGGGCGCTGCTCGAGAGCGACCGGCCGGAAGCGGCGATGGCGATCGACTTCTTCAGCCTGCGTGTGGCGCAGGCCTTCGCCAGCCTCTCGGTCTCGCTCGGCGGCCTTGACGCGCTCGTCTTCACCGCTGGCGTCGGCGAGAATGCCCATCAGGTCCGCCGCAATGTGGTGGAGCGTCTGCACTGGGCGGGACTGTCCCTCGACGACGAAGCCAACCGTCGCAACGATAGCAGGATCGAGGCCAGCGACAGCCGCGTTCCGATCCTCGTCGTCCCGACGGATGAGGAACGCATGATCGGCCAGCACACGCTACGCCTCTTGCGGCAACCGAAACTCGCAGCCGCTCTCGCCGCTCGGCCGTAGGATTGCATGACGAAGCAGGCCGTTGCCCCCGCGCCGGCCCGAGCTCGGAGAATGAAAATGAGATTCGCAGGCTTATCGACCGCGACGGCCCTGGCCGTGACGCTCCTGACCTTCGGCAGCGTCATGACCCCGGTCTCTCACGACGTCTCGCTGAGCACCTCGGCGCAGGCCCAGTCGCGGATCAAGGAGTTCCTGCAGCGCCTGCGCAGCGGCTCACTGCCCGCCGGCATCGCCAAGTCGAACGGCCGTATCGAGGCGACGCAGATCGACGTCGCGGCGAAATATGCCGGGCGCCTGTCGCAGGTGCTGGTCAATGAGGGCGACGACGTCACCGCCGGGCAGGTCGTCGCGAAGATCTCCTCGCCGGAATACGAGGCGCAATTGCGCGGCGCCCAGTCGCAGGTGCTGAAGGCCAAGCAGGGGCTAGCCGAGGCGAACGCCCTGATCGTCCAGCGCAAGAGCGAGATCACCCTCGCCCAGGCCGAGCTGGAGCGCGGCCAGCAACTCGTAGACAAGGGCTATCTGACCCGCCAGACCTTCGACCAGCGCGTCGCCAAGGCCGACACCGCGAAAGCCGCGCTCGTGGCGGCGGAGGCCCAGCGCGACCAGGCCGCGTTCGCGATCAAGAGCGCCGAGGCCGAGGTCGACCGGATCGAGGCCGTGCTGGTCGACATGACCCTGGTCGCCCCGCGCAGCGGGCGGGTGCAGTACCAGCTCGCCCGGGCAGGCGAGGTCGTGGGTGCCGGCGCGCGCATCCTGACGCTGCTCGATCTCAGCGACGTCTACATGACGATCTATCTGCCGGCCGCCCAGGCGGGGCTGCTGGCGCTCGGCGACGAGGCGCGGATCACCGTCGACCCGCTGCCGAACTACGTCATCCCCGCCAATGTCAGTTTCGTCGCGGCTGATGCGCAGTTCACGCCGAAGAGCGTCGAGACCGCTGACGAGCGCGAGAAGCTGATGTTCCGCGTCAAGCTGCAGATCGATCCGCGCGTTCTGAAAAAGTACCACCGGCAGGCCAAGACCGGCGTGCGCGGCATGGGCTTCGTCCGCACCAGCGCCTCGATCCAGTGGCCCGAAGATCTCAGCGTGAAGCTCCCCTGATGAGCGACGGTTACATTGCCAGGGTCGAGAACGTCTCGCACCGCTACGGCAAGACGGTCGCGCTCGACGACGTCTCGATCGCGTTTCCGGCGCGCCGCATGGTTGGCGTCATCGGTCCCGACGGCGTCGGCAAATCGGCGCTGCTGGCTCTGGTCGCCGGTGTCCGCCAGATCCAGACCGGCGTGGTCACGGTCTTCGACGGCGACATGGCCGACAAGGCACATCGTGAGCAGCAGGGCGCGCGCATCGCCTATATGCCACAGGGGCTCGGCCGCAACCTCTACCCGACGCTGAGCGTCTTCGAGAACATCGACTTCCATGGACGGCTGTTCGGCCAGGGCGAGGCCGAACGGCGACGGCGCATCGACGAATTGCTGCAGGCGACGGGGCTCGACCCGTTCGAGGACCGCCCGGCCGGCAAGCTCTCGGGCGGCATGAAGCAGAAGCTCAGCCTGTGCTGCGCCCTGATCCACGATCCCGATCTCCTGATCCTCGACGAGCCGACCACCGGCGTCGATCCGCTCTCGCGCGGCCAGTTCTGGGATCTGATCAACACGATCCGCGGCAGGCGCCCTCAGATGAGCGTCATCGTCGCGACCGCCTATATGGACGAGGCCGAGCGCTTCGACTGGCTCGCCGCCATGGATGACGGCAAGGTGATCGCCTCCGGGCCGGTCGGCGAAATCCTTGCGAAGACCGGGCAGAAATCGCTGGAGGCGGCGTTCATCGCGCTGCTGCCCGAGGCGAAGCGGGCGCATCACCAAGAGGTGGTCGTGCGGCCGCGCCCTGCGAGCGACAGCGATGTGCCGGCGATCGAGGCCGAGGGGCTGACCCGCCGCTTCGGCGATTTTACCGCCGTCGACCATGTCAGCTTCCGGATCCAGCGCGGCGAGATCTTCGGCTTCCTCGGCTCGAATGGCTGCGGCAAGTCGACGGTGATGAAGATGCTCACCGGCCTGCTGCCGGCGAGCGAGGGCACGGCCAAATTGTTCGGCAAGCCGATGGGCTCGAACGATATGGAGACGAGGCGGAACGTCGGCTACATGTCGCAGGCCTTCTCGCTCTACACCGAGCTGACCGTCCGCCAGAACCTCGAGCTGCACGCCAAGCTCTACCATCTGCCGAGCGAAGAGATCGAAGGCCGCATCGCCGAGCTGCTCGAGCGTTACGATCTCAAGGACGTGGTCGATGCCCGTCCCGACAGTCTGCCGCTCGGCATCAAGCAGCGCCTGCAGCTCGCCGTCGCGGTGCTGCACCGACCGGCCATGCTGATCCTCGACGAGCCGACCTCGGGCGTCGACCCGATCGCGCGCGACGCCTTCTGGCGCACGCTGATCGACCTCTCGCGCGATGACGGCGTCACGATCTTCCTCTCGACCCATTTCATGAACGAGGCGGAGCGCTGCGACCGGATCTCGCTGATGCATGCCGGCAAGGTACTGGCCGTCGGCACGCCGGAGGAGCTGGTCAAGGAACGGGGCAGTGCCTCGCTGGAGGACACCTTCGTCGACTATCTCGCCGAGGCTGCCGGCATCGACCGCGCGGCCAAGACCGAGGCGCCCGATCCGGACGCTCCGATGCCGACGTCAGAGCCGATCCGCCCGCCGCGCCGCTTCGATCCCAAGCGGCTCTGGGCCTATTCGCGGCGCGAGACGATGGAGCTGCTGCGCGATCCGATCCGGCTCGCCTTCGCCTTCCTCGGCCCGCTCGTCCTGATGATCGCCTTCGGATTCGGCATCTCCTTCGATGTCGAGAACCTGCGCTTCTCTGCGCTCGACCACGACAACACGCCCGAAAGCCGGCAACTGATCGAAGCCTTCTCCGGCTCGCGCTACTTCGACGAGCGGTCGCCTCTGCGCAGCTCCGATGAGCTCGACCAGCGCCTGCGCACCGGCGAACTGCAGCTCGCCATCGAGATCCCGCCGGGCTTCGGGCGCGACCTGCAATCGGGCCGGAAGCCCGAGGTCGCGGTCTGGCTCGACGGGGCGATGCCGTTCCGCGCCGAGACGACCAAGGGTTATGTCACCGGGCTCGCCGCGCAATACGCCAAGGAATGGCTGGTCCAGAACAGCACGGGCACGAGCGCGGCCAGCCTGATCAACATCGAGACGCGCTTCCGCTACAACCAGGCCTTCAAGAGCGTGAATGCCATGGTGCCGAGCGTGATCATGCTGATGCTGATCCTGATCCCGGCGATCATGTCGGCCATCGCGGTGGTGCGGGAGAAGGAAACCGGCTCTATCGCCAATTTCCAGTCGACGCCGATCACCAAGTTCGAGTTCCTGTTCGGCAAGCAGCTGCCCTATATCGCGATCGCGATGATCAGCTTCGTGCTGCTGGTGCTCCTCGCGCTCTTCCTGTTCGGCGTGCCGATCAAGGGCTCGGTCGCGCTGCTGGCCCTGGGAACGTTGCTCTATGTCACGGCGACGACCGGCTTCGGCCAGCTGATCTCGACGTTCACCAAGACGCAGGTCTCGGCGGTGTTCGCGACCGCGATCCTCTCGATCATCCCGGCGGTGAATTTCTCGGGGCTGCTCGTCCCCGTCGCCTCGCTCTCGGGCGGGGCGCGGCTGATCGGGCTCGGCTTCCCGACGGCTTGGTACCAGCCGATCAGCGTCGGTGCCTTCACCAAGGGGCTCGGTTTCGACGACCTCGCCTTCAACCTCGTGATGCTCGCGGGCTTCGGGCTGCTCTTCCTCGCGCTTTCGCAGCTGCTGCTGCGCAAGCAGGAGCTCTGAGATGAGCGCCGAAACCTCCAGGGCGACGCCGGTTCCGGCACAGCCACCGCTCTCCGGCCTGCGTGTCCATCTGGCCAACATCTGGCAGCTCGTGATCAAGGAGCTGCGCAGCATCCGCGCCGATCCGGTGATGCTGATCCTCCTGGTCTATTCCTTCAGCATCGCCGTCTACACGGTGGCGACCGGTGCCTCGACCGAGGCGAAGAACCTCTCGGTCGGTATCGTCGACGAGGATCGCTCGGATCTCTCCCGCCAGATCCGCAACGCGCTGAACCCGCCGCTGTTCAAAAGCGCGGTGCTGATCGGCGCGCGCGAGATCGACGAGGAGATGGACCATGGCAGGCTGGTCTTCGTGCTGGAGATCCCGCCATCCTTCCAGGCCGATCTGCTCTCCGGCCGGCGCGCTTCGGTCCAGCTCAATGTCGACGCCACCGCAATGACGCAGGCCGGCAACGGCGCGGTCTACATCCAGTCGATCATCGCGCAGGAGGTCACGAACTTCCTGGCCGGCCGCGAGACGGTGACCAGCGCCCCGGTCAATGTGGTGATCCGCGCGAAGTTCAATCCGAACCTGGATTCCGCCTGGTTCACCTCGGTGATGCAGGTGATCAACAGCATCACCTTGCTGACGGTGATCCTCACCGGCGCCGCCCTGATCCGCGAGCGCGAGCAGGGCACGGTCGAGCATCTCCTGGTGATGCCGGTGGTGCCGACCGAGATCATGCTGGCGAAGATCATCGCCAACGGGCTCGTCATCCTGGTCGCGGCCGGGCTGTCGCTGGCGCTCGTCGTGCAATGGTGGCTGCAGGTGCCGATCGCCGGCTCGCTGACGCTCTTCCTGGCCGGTGCCGGACTCTATGTCTTCGCCGTCGCGGCGCTCGGCATCATGCTCGGCACGCTCGCGACCACGATGGGGCAGTTCGGGCTGCTCGCCATCCCTATCCTCGTGCTGATGCAGCTGCTCTCGGGGTCGAGCACGCCGATGGAGAGCATGCCGGTCTGGCTGCAATACACCATGCAGGTGATCAGCCCGACGCCGCATTTCGTGGCGTTCGCGCAGGGGGTGCTCTATCGCGGCGCCGGGCTTTCGGTGGTCTGGCTGCAGCTCGTCGCGCTGATCGTCATCGGCGGTGTCTACTTCACCTACGCGCTCAGCCGTTTCCGCCGCGTGATCTTCGGAGACTGATCCCATGACGCCGATCGGTGAACTCGTCCGTGGCAAGAAGGGTCTGATCGTCGGCATCGCCAATGAAGGCAGCATCGCCTTCGGCTGCGGAAGGGTGCTGCACCGGCTCGGTGCCGAACTCGCCGTGACCTATCTCAACGCCAAGGCAGAGAAATGGGTGCGACCGCTCGCCGAGGAACTCGCCAGCCCGATCATCATGCCGCTCGATGTCGAGGTCCCCGGCGAGCTCGACGCGGTGTTCGCGGCGATCGCACGGCAATGGGGCAAGCTCGACTTCGTCATCCATTCGATCGCGTTCGCCCCGCGCGACGACCTGCATGGCCGTGTCGTCGATGTCTCGCGCGAGGGCTTCGAGCAGGCGATGCGGGTGTCCTGCTACTCGCTGATCGAGATGACGCGCGCCGCCGAGCCGCTGATGGCGGCGGGCGGCACGATCCTGACGATGAGCTATTACGGCGCCGAGAAGGTGCTCGATAACTACAACATCATGGGACCGGTGAAGGCCGCGCTCGAGAGCACGACGCGCTATCTCGCCCATGAGCTCGGCCAGAAGGGCATCCGCCTGCATGCGCTCTCGCCGGGGCCGCTGAAGACGCGCGCCGCCGGCGGCATCGCCGGTTTCGACGAATTGCTGTCTCAGGCCGCCGCCCGGGCGCCGCAGGGGCGCGTCGTCACCATCGATGAGGTCGGGCAGGTCGCCGCCTTCCTGATCAGCGACGCGGCCACGGGCATGACCGGCAACACGATCTATGTCGATGCCGGCTACCACATCATGGGGTAGGGCATCGGGTCGAAAGTCGGATCCGCTCTTCGGTTGAATCCGATGTTTCCGCAGCGTGGCGGGGGCGCTTCAGCCCAGCCGGTAAGGCAGGATACCGCGCTCCCAGGGGTCGACGATCACGGCGCGGTCGAGCGGCGGCATGGCGCGCTGCGGGCAGTCCGGCCGCTCGCAGAGCCGGCAGTTGATCCCGATCTCGGCGATCTTGCCGCTGCTGCGGATGGCATCGGCGTAGATCAGCTCGTCGGCATAGGCCATCTCGCAACCGATACCGATGGCATAGCGCGAGCGCACGGCGTCGAAGCGCGACTCGCCCTTGCTGATCGCCCGCGCGATCGAGAGGTATTGCCGGCCATCCGGCATTTCCGCCCGCTGCACCAGGAAGCGGTCCGGCATCTCGAAGGCCTCGTGGATGTTCCAGATCGGGCAGGCGCCGCCATAGCGGGCGAACTGGAAGCGCGTCGCGCTATGACGCTTGGTGATGTTGCCGGCGCGGTCGACGCGCAGGAAGTACATCGGGACGCCTTCCTGCCCGGAACGCTGAAGCGTCGAGAGGCGATGGCAGACCTGTTCCAGGCTGGCGCCGAAGCGGATGGCGAGGCGCTCGACATCGTGCCGCATCCGGCGGGCCTCATCACGAAAGGCGCCATAGGGCATGGTCAGCGCGCCCGCGAAATAGTTCGAGAGCGCGACCGAGCAGACGAGCGCGCTGTCGCGGTTGAGGAAGCCGGCCTGCTCGACGATGGCGTCCGCCGTCTCGCCATGGGTGAGCCGGGCGACATGGCGGGCGAGGGCGAAGACCTGGCTGGAGACCGGCAGCGCCTCGTTCAGCGTGATCCTGCCGGCCCCACGCTCCAGCCGGCTCTGGGCGGGATGGCTGTCGGGCGGGCATTCGACGACGGCAAGCCCGTGCTCGCTCGCGAGATAGGTCTCCATGCGCTGGCGGGGATCGCCGGGGATTTCGGAAATCCGCGTCGCCAGAGCTTCGGCGGCGAGGTCGAGCGCGTCGACATAGTTGCCGATGAAATGGAAATAGTCGCGGACCTCGTCGAAGGCCGAGATCGGCCGGCGCGGCTGCGAGGGCTCGGGATGTACGGCCTCGTCGAGGGCGCGATAGCGCGCCTCGAGGCTCTGGTACTGCGCGTGCAGGTCGAGCAGGGCCCGGCCGATCTGCGGCATCTGGACGGCGGCGGTGCGCAGTTCGCGCGGATTGACCTCGATCGCGGCAAAGAGCGGGTCCGCCAGCGTCTCGCGCAGATTGGCTGCGAGGCGGTCGCCGAGATCGTCGGTGAAGATCGAGAGATTGACCCTGAAGACACGGGCGAGGTCGACGACCATCGTCCCGGACAGGCTGCGCTGGCTCGCCTCGATCTGGCTGAGATAGCTCGGCGAGATGTTGAGGCGCCGCGCCAGTTCGAGCTGTGTCCAGTCGCGTTCCTCGCGCAATCTGCGAATGGTCGCGCCGGCGAAGAGCTTGCGTCTCAACTTTTCTGTTGGCGAATTTGTTAATTTTGCCATTTCGCAATTTTGCACAAAATCCCTTGCCGTCACAAGGCGCGCGACGGATAGGGCAGGCGAGGGAGACGGCCATGCAAGACATCCTGAACGATCTCGAAGCCCGCCGCGCGGGCGCCCGTCTTGGTGGCGGTGAGCGGCGGATTTCGGCGCAGCATGGGCGCGGCAAGCTGACGGCGCGCGAGCGGATCGAGCTTCTGCTCGACAAGGACTCCTTCGAGGAGTTCGACATGTTCGTGCAGCATCGCTGCGTCGATTTCGGCATGGACAAGGCCGAGAAGATCCCCGGCGACGGCGTCGTCACCGGCTGGGGCACGGTCAATGGCCGCACCGTCTTCGTCTTCTCCAAGGATTTCACTGTCTTCGGCGGCTCGCTTTCCGAGACCCACGCCCAGAAGATCATCAAGATCCAGGACATGGCGCTGAAGATGCGCGCCCCCATCGTCGGCCTGTTCGACGCCGGCGGCGCCCGCATCCAGGAGGGCGTCGCGGCGCTCGGCGGCTATGGCGAGGTCTTCAAGCGCAATGTCCAGGCTTCGGGCGTGATCCCGCAGATCTCGGTGATCATGGGCCCCTGCGCCGGCGGCGACGTCTATTCGCCGGCGATGACCGACTTCATCTTCATGGTCCGCGACACCTCCTACATGTTCGTCACCGGCCCCGAAGTGGTGAAGACCGTCACCAACGAGACCGTGACCGCCGAGGAACTCGGCGGCGCCAGGGTCCACACCTCGAAATCCTCGGTCGCCGATGGCTCCTTCGAGAACGATGTCGAGGCGCTCTTGCAGGTGCGCCGGCTGATCGACTTCCTGCCAGCCAACAACACGGCGGGCGTGCCGGAATGGCCGTCCTTCGACGTGCCGGACCGGGTCGATACCAGCCTCGACACGCTGGTGCCGGACAATCCGAACAAGCCCTACGACATCAAGGAGCTGATCCTGAAGACGCTCGACGAGGGCGATTTCTTCGAGATCCAGGAGGCCTACGCCAAGAACATCGTCACCGGCTTCGGGCGGATCGAGGGCCGCACGGTCGGGGTCGTCGCCAACCAGCCGATGGTGCTGGCCGGGGTGCTCGACGCCGATGCCTCGCGCAAGGCGGCGCGCTTCGTGCGCTATTGCGACGCCTTCGAGATCCCGATCGTCACCTTCGTCGACGTGCCGGGCTTCCTGCCGGGCACGGCGCAGGAATATGGCGGGCTGATCAAGCACGGCGCCAAGCTGCTCTTCGCCTATAGCGAATGCACGGTGCCGCTGGTCACGGTGATCACCCGAAAAGCCTTTGGCGGCGCCTATGACGTGATGGCGTCGAAGCATATCGGCGCCGACGTCAACTATGCCTGGCCGAGCGCCCAGATCGCGGTGATGGGCGCCAAGGGCGCGGTCGAGATCATCTTCCGGGGTGGCGACGCCGAGACCATCGCGCGCCAGACAAAGGAATATGAAGACCGTTTCATGAGCCCGTTCGTCGCGGCCGAGCGCGGTTATGTCGACGAGGTGATCATGCCGCACTCGACCCGCCGCCGCATCGCCCGTGCGCTGGCCATGCTCCGCACCAAGAGCCTCGAGCGACCCTGGCGCAAACACGACAATATCCCCCTGTGAGCGGGGTGAGCGCCGATCAGAACGTCGAGAGTGATCTCGACCGGATCGCGGCGCTGCTCTGGGCCGTCGGCGACACATCCGCCGATGCCCAGGCCCAGGACCATCTTCTGAGCGAGATTTCGCGGCTCCTCTGGGACGCCAGCGAGCCCAACCAAGCCGTCGAGCGATAGGAATCCACCGATGTTCACGAAGATTCTGATCGCGAACCGTGGCGAGATCGCCTGCCGCGTGATCAAGACGGCGCGGCGGATGGGGATCGCGACGGTTGCGGTGTATTCGGATGCGGACCGCGAGGCGCTGCATGTCGAGATGGCCGACGAGGCCGTGCATATCGGGGCGGCGCCGGCGGCCGAATCCTATCTTCAGATCGAGAAGATCATCGCCGCCTGCAAGGCGACGGGCGCCGAGGCGGTGCATCCGGGCTATGGCTTCCTCTCCGAGCGCGAGGCCTTCGCCCGGGCGCTGAAGGAGAACGGCATCGTCTTCATCGGGCCGAACCCCGGCGCGATCGCGGCGATGGGCGACAAGATCGAGTCGAAGAAGGCGGCGGCGGCGGCGAAGGTCTCGACCGTGCCCGGGCATCTCGGCGTGATCGAGGACCCCGACCATGCCGTGACGATCGCCGACGCGATCGGCTATCCCGTGATGATCAAGGCCTCGGCCGGCGGTGGCGGCAAGGGCATGCGCATCGCCCATTCGGCCGGCGAGGTCGCCGAGGGCTTCGCCCGGGCGCGCTCGGAAGCGGCCTCGTCCTTCGGCGACGACCGGGTCTTCATCGAAAAGTTCATCGTCGATCCCCGGCATATCGAGATCCAGGTGCTCGGCGACAAGCATGGCAATGTGATCTATCTCGGCGAGCGCGAATGCTCGATCCAGCGCCGCAACCAGAAGGTCGTCGAGGAGGCGCCGTCGCCGCTGCTCGACGAGGCGACCCGCCGCAAGATGGGCGAGCAGGCGGTCGCGCTGGCCAAAGCGGTGAACTACGACTCGGCCGGCACGGTCGAGTTCGTCGCCGGCCAGGACAAGTCCTTCTACTTCCTCGAGATGAACACGCGGCTGCAGGTCGAGCATCCGGTCACCGAGATGATCACCGGCATCGACCTCGTCGAGCAGATGATACGCGTCGCCCATGGCGAGACGCTCGGTATCCGCCAGGAGGATGTGAAGCTCA